>NZ_RJNU01000001.1:0-272285 GCF_003942695.1 Streptococcus mitis | reverse complement strand
GCTTCCTTATTTTGAAATACATCATAATGTACAAGCATATTTAATATACTAGACTTCCCTCTACCATTTATCCCTGATATTAAACTAATATTATTAACTGATCTTCCATAAAAATTTTCAATATAATCTGGATTTTTATCAATTCTTAATTCATTCGTTTCAAAATCAAAATTTACTTTATATTCGTCTGAAAAATTAAAAATTNGATTTTTAAAAAGTTCATCATACTGTTTAATCACCAAAGCAATTAATTTCATTCTTCTTCTCCTACTAGTCCAATTTCTTTGCTAATATCTGTAACCATTTTTGAAAGTGGTCTTTTCCCATAATTTTCTTTGTCTGTGTAGTGCCCTGTTATAAAGCGATTCACCTCAGCCTTGCTCAATTCAAGGTTTGTTTGATTTAAGATTTCTGACAAACCCTCTCTATAACTATCTGTATATACTTCTTTTTTCCAAATCAATTCATTGACCACATCAATGTGGCTTTGATATAGCTCCTCTATACCCAAATCACGAATTCCATTTTCAAAGTTAATATCACAAGAAACAATTTTGATTTTAATCTCATCGACAGACTTTGGAATGTATGTAAACTTTACATCATCGAATGGAAAACTAGTATCATAGGGACTATATTCTAAATCCTTATTTGATTTCACATGATTACAACTATAACAACTAGGAATTAAATTATAAAATGAAACCGCAAATAGTGGATAGCTGTCTTTTGGAAAAAAGTGGTCTAGTTGAGCAGTGTTTACTACTTTAGTCTGACCACTAATTTCTTGCTTGCAACCTGGACATTCTTTTTCAACCTCATCAATTACAAATAAGNCTTGATTACAATTATTACAATGAAGTATTTTATATGTTGAGTTTATATAATTACGATTACAATACGGGCATACCGAAACGTTCTTTAAATCAATTAATTTCTTCCTTAATCTCGAATCTATCTTTCCATAAGATTTTTTTAGATACTCTGCTAATCTAGGTTCTTCATCTACGAAATTATCCAACAATTCTTTAAGATTCTCTAAAAATGAATACTCACCTATCATTATCTTTAGAAAAGCATCCCTTTCACTTGCTAGCTCTGGTACATTACTGGCTACCCAACTATTTAAATCATTTTTAAATTCATGATAACCTTGAAAACTCATTTTTTTATATAATTCCAAGCAAATTTTCTCAACTTCAGACGGATTTGATTTTTCTAAAGGTATCATAATTGACACTCCATTCTGGTTCACTTCTTTCCCATTATACCACAAAAGACCGTTTTTACGGCCTTTTGTTTATATATTAATCATCTAAATCCGCCGAAGATTCTGTAATCACCACTTCTAGTGCCGTCGCATTGCCATGAATATCTGATAAAATCGCGATTTTATGGTTCATGATACTCTCCTTCTGTTTGGTAATCTACACTATCTTCCGCTACTTGAGCTAATTCCACTTCTTCCTGCGGGTTCAACTTTCTCTGAACAGCTTCTGCGACTACCCTTGGCACACCAACTTCGACAATTTCATCCACACTGGCTTCCTTGATTTTAGCGAGAGACTTGAAATGCTTCATGAGATTCTGCTTGCGTTTAGGTCCCAGACCTTCAATTCCATCCAATTGTGATGAAAAGGAGTTTTTGGAGCGCAGTTGACGGTGAAAGGTGATGGCAAAGCGGTGTACCTCATCTTGGATGCGTTGGAGGAGGAAAAATTCCTGAGAATTGCGAGATAACTCCACCACTTCCAGCGGATCTCCAAAGAGCAGTTCATGGGTTTGGTGCTTGTCATTCTTTTGCAGACCTGCAATTGGGATATCAAAACCTAGCTCTTCTTGGATGACTTGCTTTGCGATATTGACTTGACCTTGTCCCCCATCAATCACAATCAAATCTGGCGGGGTTAAACCATCACGTTGAACTCGGCCATAACGTCTGCGAATGACTTCACGCATACTGGCATAATCATCTGGACCGACAACCGTTTTTATCTTGTACTTACGGTAATCCTTCTTACTTGGTTTGCCATTGACAAAGACCACCATGGCTGAAACAGGACTGGTTCCCATGATATTAGAGTTATCAAAGGATTCGATACGTACTGGGGTCGGGATTTGGAGCAAACGTCCCATATTTTCAATAGCTCCTTGGGTCTTTTCGACAGATTTTTCCAGCAGATTGAACTTCTGCTCCAGACTAACACGAGCATTTTTTATGGCTAGATTGATCAGTTGTTTTTTCTCTCCACGTCGAGGTTTGAGAATCTTGGTATCCACCAAGGCTTTGACAGCTTCTTCATCGATATCCTGCGGAATCAGCACCTCATTGGGAACCAGGTGGGATTTTTCTTGATAGAATTGTCCCACATAGGTCAAGAAGTCCTCATCCGGATCATTGTAGTAGGGGAAGAGATTGACGTCCCGCTCAATGAGCTTGCCCTGACGGACAAAGAAAACCTGGACACACATCCAGCCCTTGTCCACATAGTAGCCAAAGACATCACGGTTTTGGAGGTCTTTAGACATAACTCGTTGCTTGGTCCGAAGCGTTCCAATAGCCTGAATCAGGTCACGGTATTCCGCCGCACGCTCAAACTCCATACTTTGAGCTGCCTTTGCCATCTTGCCCTTGAGGTCATCGATGATTTTGTCATCCTGTCCTTTTAGGAAATCAGAAACCTCCTGAGCCATGGAATGGAAATAAGCCTCATCTTTTTTACAGATAGTATGGGCCATACACTGGCCGATATGGTAGTAAAAACAGACCTTAGACGGTGGATTAGTACACTTGCGAAAAGGAAAAATCCGATCCAGTAGTCTCTTGATTTCATTGGCTGCCCCCACATCTGGATAAGGACCAAAATAAAGACCACCATCCTTTTTGACCTGACGGGTGATAATCAATCGAGGATAACGCTCATTGGTGATTTTGATGAAAGGATAGGACTTATCATCCTTGAGCATGATATTGTACTTGGGCTTATTTTCCTTAATCAGGTTGATTTCTAGGAGAAGTGCCTCAATATTGGACTCAGTGACGATAAATTCAAAATCTACAATTTCAGATACCAGAGCCTCAGTCTTGGTATCGTGACTTCCACGGAAATAGGAGCGCACACGGTTGCGCAGATTTTTAGCCTTTCCAACATAGATAATGGTACCGTTTTTATCTTTGTGAATGTAACAACCAGGGCTGGTCGGCAAGAGCTCTAGTTTTGATTTGATCAAGTTATTCATAGTTCCATTATAGCAAAAAGGCCGTGACAGGACGAACAAAAAGCCCCACCAATCACTTGTTGGAGGAGCTTTGATTTCTTTTCAGATTGCACCGACTTCATCTAGTCGCTACTGGTATAGAGCTCTTGAACAGCCTTCACATCCTGAGGCTGAATTCCATAGTAGGAACCTGCTGGCTGCATGACAGAAGTCTCGTTGGTATGATCCAATCCTATGGCATGCCCCAGCTCGTGCTCCGCCGTGTGCACGATTCGGTCATAAGAATAACCATAGTTTGGATTGGATAGATAATAATGATTCAGGCGAACCGTTACAGATATAAATTGTTTGGTTAACAAATTGGTTTGACTCTCGGCTTGACCAGCTACAGCGGTCGATCCATCATTCATCTCACTTGCCACAATATCTGCCTGGCTAGGATCCGCAACCACCTCAAAGGTAAAGGCTCCCGTTTGATTCCAGTTTTTTATGGCTTCTGCATAGGCATCTTGGAAGGTCTCATCCATTTGAGGCTCAATATAGATGCGAGCTGAGGCCTGAGCCCACTTGCCTTCTGCATGTTGGTGACTGTCTGTCTGAGACAAGACCTCCAGCGTTCCCGTCTCCTTCCACTGATTCCAGCCACCTTGACCAATCTGGCTCATTTTTTCAACCTGATTGACCGCAGAATGAAAATCACCTGTCAGATACCAAACCACTCCAAAGGCAATGAGCAGTAGAATGACCACAGTCCAAACCAGACGCCAGAAGAAACGCCAAATTCCCAAAAGAAATCGGAAGAATAATCGAATAATCCAGAACATGACGCCCCACCTTTCATAAAAATAAGAACCTATCTTTAAATCGATGGTCTCCCATAATCAAGATAGATTCTCTATTTTACTCAATAAAACTGAAAGAAAACTAAAACTAAGATAAGCGCTCTTCCAAAACAAAGTTAATCGGTAGAGTAGCTAAAAAACGCTCCAATTGTTTTTCCCAGTAGTACCACTCGTGAGTGCCAGGACTATGACTATAGGTCACTTTAAAACCAAGCTTTTTGAGGTTTTTTACAGCGAGGTTATTGGCTGAATAGAGATAGTCTTGCTCGCCACACCAAGCCCAAAGTTTGGTTTTTTTATCCGATTTCGCAGCGATACTTTCAAGCGAATGAGGGCTAGCTGTCCAATCTTTGATTTCTCCAAAAACTCCTCGCCAGTAGGCAAGGGAGCCCAAATCCTGGCTTTCAGGAGAAAATTCTTGAAAACTGAGTGCTCCAGAAAAACTAGCCGCATGAGAAAAACGATCGGTTGCGAGAGCCAGCTTGAAGGAACCATAGCCACCCATGGAGAGACCCGCAATGAAGGTCTTTTCTCGCTTGCTGGTCATATTGGGAAAGAAACGTTTCATTACCTGAGGCAACTCTTCCGCTAGAGCTGTAAAGTAGTCAAAACCATACTGGGTATCGGTGTACCAGCCATTGCTAGTATTGGGCATGATAACAATGAGATTGGTTCCCCGCAACAAGCGCTCGACATTGGTACGCTTGAGCCAACTATTCTGATTTCCTGACATTCCATGCAAAAGATAAAGAACAGGAATATCTTTACACTCTGGTTCTGTTACCCGACTGGCATCTGGATAAAGTACAGTAACGCCCCACTCCATATCCAAAACTTCAGAGTAATACTCGATATTCATAACTGCCATGGTTTTCTCCTTTATACTATTCTATAAGAAAAAGCCGAAATTCGACTTTTTCTGTAGGTATGCTGCTTATTATTTGGCTTCCATCACGACTGGCAAGATTGCTGGACGACGTTTGGTTTGGTCAAAGAGGTACTTGGCCAAACCATCACGGACCTTACCTTTGAGATCAGCCCAGTCGAAATCTTCACCTTGGAGATAGTCTTCCACGATTTGGTTGATCAGTTCTGAACTTTCACGGAGAATGTCACGACTCTTCTTGAGATAGACAAATCCACGCGTGTGAACTCGTGCCTTAGCGATGATTTTTTTCTCACGTCTATTTACGGTAATGGCAACGATGAAAATCCCGTCCTCTGACAAGACTTTACGGTCACGAAGGACAACATTTCCAACATCTCCGATAGCATTTCCATCAATCAAGACATCCCCTGCAGAAACTGCTCCAGCTGGAACAAAATCTCCATGTTCATAAGACATGGTCGTTCCCTTTTTAGGGATGAAGATACGCTCTGGCAACATTCCAACTGCCATGGCAGCCTTGGCATGCGCATCCAACTCACGATACTCCCCTTGGATAGGGAAGAGGTAGTTTGGCTGCAGAAGATTGATCATCAACTGTAAATCACGCGCATTCCCATGTCCGGATACTCGCAAGCTTTGGGTAATGAGTTTCACCACACCACCAGCTTGGTAGATCATGTTTTCCACACGCGCCATGACGGCTTCTTTGGCGATAGATGGAGTCGTTACGATATAAACCAAGTCTCCATCTTTGATTTCCACATAGCGGTGGCGTCCAATGGACATCTTACGAAGTCCATTAATAGGCTCACCCATACGACCAGTCTCGAGAATAATCAACTCATGGTCTTCAAATCGAGACATTTCTTTTGGTTTAATCAAGAGACTTTCATTAGCTAGAGATAATTTTTTGAGACGAATCGCAGTGCGGACGATATTTTCAATATCAAATCCAGTCAGAACAACTCGGCGACCTGTATCTGCTGCAGCATCAAAAACCTGCTGGATCCGAGAGAGGTTGCTGGCAACTGCTGCAACGATGATACGACCTTCCCAGTCTGCAATGGTCTGGGTAATTTCGTCTCCAACTTCGCTCTCACTCGCCACCTGGATATTGCTGTCTGCATTGGCGGAATCACTGAGGAGCGCCAAAACGCCATCACGACCGATTTCTGCCAAACGAGCAAAATCCGTCGCATAGGATTCACTGGCTGTCTGGTCAAACTTGAAGTCGCCTGTGTAAACAATGCTACCTTCAGTTGTTTTTAGGACTATTCCCAAACTTTCTGGGATGGAGTGAGTTGTACGGAAGAAGGAAACCACAGTCCCTCCAAAATCAATCTCCGTATCTTCATCAATCACATGGAAGTCATTGAATTTCTTAACCGTATCATTTCCTTTGACAAAGAGTTTGGCCAACTCAATGGTCAACTCCGAACCAAACACAGGCACCTTAGCCTCTGCCAAAAGATAAGGCAGGGCACCAATGGCATCCGCATGTCCGTGGGTCAAAAAGACCCCTGCGATACGATCGCTATTTTCAAAAAGGTAGTCCATATTTGGAATGACGACATCAACACCTAGTTGTTCATTTTCAGGGTATTTAAGCCCCGCATCCAAAACAAAAATAGAACCATCGATTTCAGCGATGTACATATTTTTCCCATTTTCTCGTACACCACCTAGTGTTGTTAAACTAATATTACTCATTTTTCCTCCGAAACTTCATTTATCTTGATTATAGGGCGAATTCACCCTCTTATTCTAAAAGTTCTAAAACTTTCAGCCGAATCTTTTCCTACCATTATACCATTTTTTTGATTATTTTCAAAACGAAGATCGGTTTTTAACTAGAGATTAGTCACTACTGTGAATCGAATTCTTTTACTTTGACTTCTCTTTTGGAGGCTTCATCTAAGATAATAGAACGATTATACCATCAAAATTATGGACTTTCTGAATTAATTTGATTTCAGTTACCTTTCTCGAACTCTAAATTTCTCTTTTAGTTCAAAACAAGTTAAATTCTTGCCCTTTACCTCTCGACTTGAGAACTATTTTCCACAAAGACATGGTTTATCTACATCCAAAAGTACGAAATTCCTGTCCGCCATAAAGCCTAGAAACTATTCGGCAAATACCCACTAGAAGCGAGATCACAAAAAGAAAGTTTCACAGAAAAAAAGATTTAGAAATTCTAAATCTTTTTATCATCTTTAGTTTGGATAGATATAAGTGACATTTCCTAAAAATTCATGAGGATTAAAGAAGCCACGGTAATTTGCAATCTGCTTTTGACGTCTGTAGTTTGCTTCCAATACNTGGATAGAGTTTTCACTTTGAACATCTGTTACATAAGCAACGTGTCCATATTCACCACCGTCCCAAACGGCGATTGCTCCTACTACTGGAACACTTCCTGTCTTATAACCTTGAGCACTTGCGTAGATTGCCCACGTGTTGGCATTTCCCCACCAGTTGCTAGCCCAAGGCGCCAATTCTTTCACACCCCATGTACACTGACCAACAGGGTATGAGTTTCCATAGTTTGTCGGAGTCTTTTCGACAACGTCCTCTGTATCTGATACCACATTCGCAGTGCTAGCTGGAGCACTGTAGGTAGAGCTAGCCTGAGCGGAACCACTCACTTCCAATACATCGCCTGGGTGGATAGTGTCAAAGATGGTTTTTCCATTCAAAGCTGCCAACTCATGCGGATCCATGCCGTTTGCAGTTGCAATGGCATAAAATGAATCACCGTCTTGGACAACGTAAGAGTTCGCATGCACAGTTTGAGCCCCAACTGTAGCTAAAATAGCGGTAGAAGTCAAACCAAGAGTCAGTTTCGTAACTGTTTTTTTCATAACTAGATTCCCCTTATATTTTCTTGATAAGAAAATCATACTTGATTTACATGTCAGTTCGTTTAGAGTTATATTTTAGTCATGTTACAAAAATTTATACTTTTACTACATAAGGTTTAAAAGCAGACATCGTATAAAGTGATAGAAGAGAATAAAAAATGAATCGTTTTCCCCAATCTTTACATCAGTAAACCACTCAAAAGACCGTCTTCTCAACCACTCCCACACCAAGCATTTATCCGTCAAAAAGAGACCGAGATAGGTAATCTCAGTCCCTTTCTATCTATTACTCCATTAAAAAATCATACATTTCTTGCACGGTACCCAGCGCCATCATTTCCTGGTATTTGACGGTCTGTTTGAGATTTTGGTAAATCTGACTTTCAGAAATTTCCCTTTTCGGTGCTTCTTTATTGACTGTCATGACACCATCTTTGATAGTTACAAAGCCCAGCTCTTCAAATACTTGGATCATCTTGACTAGCAAGATTTGTTGGATATTGAGATAAGTTGCCAAATCTTTGAGCTTGTAGCGAATATCAAACTCTGGGAACTGGTAAATGGTCTTGTACAATTTTGCAAACTGCTCTCTAGTTCCATAACCTGTCAGATAGTAGGCCTTGTCAATGTCATTTTTGAAATAGACAGCAGAGAAATGCTGTTCCTGAAAAATGGCCTTCAGCAAGGTAATATCCTCAGGAATGGTTTTCACAACCACAGCATCACTAGTCGCTAAATCTGGCACCTCTTCAGAGAAATCCAAGACTGGAACCCCTTCTGGCAAGACTGCGTTCTTCCCACGAATGTTAAAGAGTTGAACACCTTCCACACGCGCATCTACCATCATCAACTGCAAAGCAGTTTGCCCATTCCATTGGTTGACAGACAAGGTGACTGCCAATTCTAGGTTTTTTGTTTGGGCAAACTCTGTTGCCCATCTACCTTGTCCAAAGGCCACCACTTCAAAACTCGCCTCACCCTTGGAAATTTTTAGTTTGAGGTGGGCATTGCCTGCCCCCATAGTACGGGCACTTTCGACATGAAAATCCTTGATATAAAAGACAGGTTTCTGATTATCCATTCCAAAAGGTGCCAAGCGTTCAAAGCTTTTGACCGTTTCCAAGCTAAGCGTCTCCAAATCTAGCTCTTCATCTAGGTTTAACTTATTCTTGCCACCAGCATCTGCACCTTTTTCACGGACATAGTCTTCTAAAACCTGAGATAAATCTGAAAGTTTCTCAACTTCCAGCGTCATTCCAGCTGCACCAGCATGGCCGCCAAAGGCGATAAAGAGATCTCGGTGGGGATCCAGAGCTTCAAAAATATCGACTGCTTCCACACTACGAGCGCTACCCTTGGCACGACCATCTTCTATATTAAGAACGATAACTGTCTGCCCTAGCTCTTCCAACAAACGACCAGCAACGATACCCAGAACGCCAGGATTCCAGCCTTCCTTTGCCAAGACCTGGACCTTCTTCTCAGGATCCACCATGGTCTTAGCTTCTTCATAGATAGATTGGACGATTTCCTTACGTTCTTCATTTTTCTGGTGAATCATGAGGGCAATCTCATGTGCTTCCTCATCGTCAAACCCAGTCAGCAAATCAATGGCAGGATTGGGATCATCCAACCGCCCCAAGGCATTTAAACGAGGAGCAATCTGGAAGCCAACCGTTTCTTCTGTCACTTCGTTCGCAGCAATCCCAGCCATGTCCAGCATTTCTTGTAGACCGATGCGCTGAGTATGTCCCAACATTTCCAGACCATATTGAACCAAAATACGATTTTCATCCGTCAGGCTCACCATATCTGCAATGGTACCGATAGCGACCAAATCAAGCAATTCCACTTGCACTTCTTCTAAAAGAGCGCAAGCTAGCTTGAAAGCCACTCCACAACCAGCCAGCTGTTTGAAGGGATAGTCCGCATCCGGATGCTCAGGGTGAACAATTGCATAGGCTTCAGGAAGGGTTTCCGGCATGGAATGGTGGTCGGTCACAATGACATCCACTCCCATAGACTGGGCCAATTCAATGGCTTCGTGCCCTGCAACCCCATTGTCCACTGTCACAATCAGGGAAATTCCCTCTTGCTCGATAAAGTATTTATAGACACTGGCATTTGGCCCATAGCCATCGGTAAAACGATTGGGTAGGTAAACACGGCACTCAGCGCCAAGCTGTTCCAAACTTTCCTTAACAATCGAAGATGAAGTCATGCCATCCGCATCGTAGTCTCCATAGATGAGAATGTTTTCCCCTTCTTCAATGGCCTGACGAATCCGTTCCACTGCCTTGTCCATATCATGGAGCAGATAGGGGTCATGTAAGTCCTCTAAAGAAGGTTCTAAAAACTTCTTTAGACTTTCTTCATCCTGAATCCCTCTTTCAAATAATAACCGAGCCACCTCAGGACCCAGTCCAGCCTTCTTGGCTATCTTTGTAAAATCCGCATCTTCAACCTGCGGGGCAAACTGCCATTCATAAGTAGGTGTTATCAAAAAGACATCCACTCTTTCTAAGAATTCTATCATTTCATTATAACATGATTTAGGCTTTTTCTCTATTCAGATTGCTTTTTTATAACATTTTAGTGAATTTTTTTCAGATATGATTTGACAAGAACATTCTTTTGGTGTAGAATCATGTTATAAAATCTAACACAAAGGAGATCTCTCATGACTTTAGTAGAATTTAAAAACGTCGAAAAATATTACGGAGACTACCACGCACTCCGCGACATCAATCTCCGTTTTGAAAAAGGACAAGTTGTTGTACTGCTTGGACCTTCTGGTTCTGGGAAGTCCACTCTTATCCGTACGATCAATGGTTTAGAGGCTATTGACAAAGGAAGTCTCCTGGTCAATGGACACCAAGTCGCAGGTGCTAGTCAGAAAGATTTAGTTCCTCTTCGTAAGGAAGTTGGCATGGTTTTTCAACATTTTAACCTTTATCCACACAAAACAGTGTTAGAAAATGTTACACTAGCGCCCATAAAGGTTCTAGGAATTGATAAAAAAGAAGCTGAAAAAACAGCCCAAAAATATCTGGAATTTGTAAATATGTGGGACAAGAAAGATTCCTACCCAGCTATGCTGTCTGGTGGACAAAAACAGCGGATCGCCATCGCTCGTGGTCTTGCCATGCATCCGGAACTCCTCCTCTTTGATGAGCCAACATCTGCTCTTGATCCTGAGACCATTGGAGATGTTCTAGCAGTTATGCAAAAACTGGCGCATGACGGGATGAATATGATCATCGTTACCCACGAAATGGGCTTTGCTCGAGAGGTTGCGGACCGCATCATCTTTATGGCCGACGGAGAAGTTTTGGTGGATACGACAGATGTCGATGACTTTTTCGACAATCCAAGCGAACCTCGTGCCCAACAATTCCTCAGCAAAATTATCAACCACGAAAGTGACAAAGTCAAATAAGGAGGCGCCTATGAAAAAGAAATTCTTTTTATCCGCATTATTGATTAGCCTTTTCAGCCTTGCTGCTGCCAAACCAGTTCAGGCTGATACCAGCGTCGCAGACATTCAAAAAAGAGGCGAACTAGTTGTCGGTGTCAAACAAGACGTTCCTAATTTTGGCTACAAGGATCCCAAGACAGGGACTTATTCTGGTATCGAAACGGACCTTGCCAAGATGATTGCAGACGAACTCAAAGTCAAGGTTCGCTACGTTCCAGTTACCGCTCAAACCCGCGGACCACTATTAGACAACGAACAGGTCGACATGGATATCGCAACTTTCACCATCACAGACGAACGTAAAAAATTATACAACTTCACAAGTCCCTACTACACGGATGCTTCCGGATTTTTGGTCAATAAATCCGCCAACATCAAAAGCATTGAGGACCTAAACGGAAAAACAATTGGGGTTGCCCAAGGTTCCATCACCCAACGCCTGATTACTGAACTGGGTAAAAAGAAAGGTCTAACCTTTAAATTCGTCGAACTTGGTTCCTACCCAGAATTGATTACTTCCCTTCACGCTCACCGTATTGATGCCTTTTCCGTGGACCGCTCTATCCTATCTGGCTATATCAGCAAACGGACAGAACTACTAGATGATAGTTTCAAGCCATCTGACTACGGTATCGTCACCAAGAAATCAAATACCGAGCTCAACGATTATCTTGATAACTTGGTCACTAAATGGAGCAAGGATGGTAGTTTGCAGAAACTCTATGACCGATATAAGCTCAAACCATCTAGCCATACCGCAGATTAAGGAGGACACCCCATGACAGATTTATCATCTTGGACAGCCTATTTTCAGGATTTTGGACAATTTTTTAATGGTTTCCTCTTCACCCTTGCCCTAGCGGTTGGTTCCTTTATCCTTGCCATGCTTTTGGGCATCTTCTTTGGGGCCATGTCAACCAGCAAACGCCCATTCTTGCGTATTTTGGCTCGTATCTTTGTCGAATTTTACCAAAATACTCCCCTATTGGTGCAGTTTGTCATCGTCTTTTATGGTTTGCCTCTTATCAGTGACCATACCATCATGATTCCGATTTATTGGACAGCTGTACTTTGTGTAGGACTCTATCACGGCGCCTATATCGCTGAGGTTATTCGTTCAGGGATTCAGTCTATTCCTAGCGGTCAGATGGAGGCCGCCTTGTCCCAAGGTTTTACCTATATCAGTGCCATGCGCTTGATTATCTTGCCTCAGGCCTTCCGTATCATTCTCCCTCCATTGACCAACCAAATTGTTAACCTCATCAAGAATACCTCTACCGTAGCTATCATCTCTGGAGTAGACTTGATGTTTGTGACCAAGTCTTGGTCAGCTCTCAACGGAAACTATATTCCAGCATTTTTAGGTGCTGCCCTGCTCTACTTTGCTCTTTGCTTCCCTGTTGCCCAGTTTGGTCGCAAGATGGAGCAAGCCAACAAAAAAGCCTATTCACTTTAGGAGGTTACTATGGAATCTATTTTAGAAGTTTTGACCCCAGATAACCTAATCTTTATCTTTAAAGGATTTGGCTTGACCCTCTACATTTCTCTGATTGCTATCGTCCTCTCGACCCTTATCGGAACAGTACTAGCCGTCATGAGAAATGGGAAAAATCCTGTCTTACGGATCATCTCCAGCATTTATATCGAGTTTGTACGTAACGTTCCCAACCTTCTCTGGATTTTCACCATCTTTTTGGTGTTCAAGATGAAGTCTACACCAGCTGGTATTACTGCCTTTACTCTTTTTACCTCAGCAGCCCTAGCTGAGATTATCCGGGGCGGTCTCAATGCCGTGGACAAAGGGCAGTATGAAGCAGGAATGTCGCAAGGATTCACTTCAGTGCAAATCCTCTACTACATCATTCTCCCACAAGCTATCCGTAAAATGTTGCCAGCCATCATTTCTCAGTTTGTAACTGTGATTAAGGATACCAGCCTTCTCTACTCTGTTATCGCTCTACAAGAACTCTTTGGCGCTAGCCAAATCCTCATGGGACGCTATTTCGAACCAGAGCAGGTCTTCAGTCTTTATATCCTGATTGCCTTGATTTACTTTATCTTTAACTTTGCCATTTCTAGCCTGTCTCATAAGCTAGCAAAACGTTGGCAACAAGCCGCAGAATAAAAAAGAAATGTGAACTCAAAACAAGGGTTCACATTTTTTGCTATAAATGAAAAAGAGCAACTCAATGCTATGCAAACGTTTTACTTTTTGGTAAAATGACTTTAAAACCATAAAGCAAGGAGAAAAATCATGATCCACGAACTTTGCAAAGAATTCTCTCAACTGGAACAAGTAGAAGCCATCGCTCTTGGTGGTTCTCGTGCAGGACAAAACTATGATCAAAATTCTGACTATGACGTTTATGTCTATCTCAACTCACCTATTGACGAGAAAACTCGTCAAATCATTCTTAGCAACTATTGCTCCTATATGGAAATTGGAAACCAGTTTTGGGAGTTAGAGGACGACTGTGTACTAAACAACGGTATTGAAATCGAGTTGATTTATCGTTCGCTGGAGTCGTTTGAACAAGAATTGAACTCAACCGTTTTTCAACACAAAGCTCAAAACGCTTATACAACCTGTATGTGGCATAATCTACTCCACAGCAAGATTCTATACGATCCGAATGGACACTATGCTTCGCTCCAAAGAACCTACCAGATTCCCTATCCACAGGAACTCAAAAAACAGATCATTGAAAGGCAACTCCTTTTGCTAGAACAAGCCATGCCTGCCTTCTCTCACCAAATAGAAAAAGCTATCAAACGCCAAGATCTTCTCAGTATGAATCATCGTACAAGTGAATTCTTTGCTTCCTACTTTGACTTGTTATTTGCACTCAATGAGCAAACCCATCCTGGTGAAAAACGAATGTTGGAGTACGCAAAGACCAATTGTACTCTCCTCCCTAAACAATTTGAAAAAACTATTCGCAAGTATTTCCAACTACTCTATCAACCACAACAAGGAGAACAAGCGATCGTAACCTTGCAAACTATCCTGAAGGAACTAAAAGCCATTTTGCCATAGACCAAAAAGAAAATGTGAACCTCTGTTGCTGTTCACATTTTTATTTGTCGTTGACTGTAAAATTCTAGTCTACTCATATTCAGTTGCCTATTTTTGACTCTCTCTGAAAATCTGCAACTAGGTTAGAAATTGTTCAATTGATTGACGAGCAATCATAAAACCGTTCCAAAAACCGCACTCACAATCACTTACCCCGCTCTTTCATTACTAGTGACAATTTTGCCCTTAGGGTTACTACAAGATTTTTTAGAGATTCTAACAAGAATTACAATATGAATTTTACATATTACCATAGAACACCTCTATAGGAGAAAATCAGAGCTAAAATTAATAAAGTATAGAAGGCGATAAAAAGCCATCTCATCTTCACACATAGAGCAATATATTCTCTAATAAAGGCCGATGGGATATAGTAGGCGGCTGTCCGACAACCAAGGCCATCTCCCTTCATCCCAATACGACGGGCATAGGTGCTAGTACGAAAAACATGATAGTCATTGGTCACAAAGAGAAAACGTGGATTTGCTACCAGTTTCTCTCCCATTTCTTTTGAGAAGAGAAGATTCTCATAAGTCGTCGTTGAGTCTTCCTCTAGGAGAATCGCTTCTCTCGGAACATCCGTCTCTTCCATCAAATAATTACAAATTGCCTGAGCTTCAGAAATCTTCTCGTCCCCACCTTGACCACCACTGGCGATGATTTTAACGTTGGGATTGGACGACTGACGATAAGCCTCTACAGCCTTGTCAATACGGCTCTTAAGTAAGGGAGTTACTTTTTCTCCATTCAACAAGCCTGCACCGTGAATAATAATAAAATCATAATATTTTTTCTTAGGAATAAAAAGATACAGAATAGAATAAAGCAGAAATCCTGCAAAGGCAAAACCAAAAATCAAATACGAATAAATCAAAAAGAAAAAGATAATATTCACTAGATGATTGGTGTAGAACAAGCCCTTGGTATCGCTCACTCGGATAGCCATGATCACAAAAAAGAATAGAATCACGCAGCCTAATCCTAGAGACAAATAATTTGCCTTGGATTTTCCTTCTTTTTTCAATAACACAAATCCATTATAAATAAGGAAAAAACCACTTAGAAAAACTAAAAGAGGTAGCAGGAGAAAAATCCCTGCAAAGAAAACCATGTGCACTTCTTTCTGCCCAGCTTCGTAAAAAAGATTGGCAATGGACATATAAGAAAAGAGCAGAGACAAAAGCAAGAGAGCTGGATTCCAGAGACTGCGATTGTCCCTTAAAAACGAAACGAGAAAAAGTAGGACAAAAAATCCTGTGATAAAGTACATAGTCTCCTCCTTTGATGACTACATTGTACCATAATTGTGGCAATAGAAAAAGAGGAGCCTAGCCCTCTTATTTTACTATTCTTGCTTCTGCATCTGCCACAACCTGAGCTAGACTCGTCTGACGAAGTTGGTTTTCCATCGCTAGTTGGATATCCAGCAATTTTTGATCCAAAACTTCATGGATATTTGCCCCTACTGGACAGTTAGGGTTGGGATTGTCATGGAAACTAAAGAGTTTACCAGATTTTCCTAAACATTCGACTGCCTGATAAACATCAAAAAGACTGATATCTTGGAGGTCTTTGATAATCTCGGTACCGCCCGTCCCACGCGCAACTGATATCAGCTCAGCTTTTTTGAGTTGGGACAAGGTTTTGCGAATAATGACTGGATTGACTCCAACACTGGCTGCGAGAAAATCGCTGGTTACCTTACTCTCTTGACTCTTGATGGCAATAATGATTAACACATGAGTCGCAATCGTAAATCGGCTTGAAATTTGCATCTTCTTCTCCTTTCACATCCTATATGATACCCATTATACCCTTTTGCGTTGTAATGTCAATTATTACCACCATCCAGCCATGCATCCAACTCGGCATCATGCCCTTGTTCTTGGGCAATTTCATACAGAAATTCCTGATTATGAGTATGGTGAATCCCATTTACCAAACTTTCATAGTAGACCTGGAAATAGGGGAGCTTCAAATCCTTAGCCAACTGCAACTCGGCTTCTACATCATAATCCACTCGACGGAAATCAACATCAGCCAAACCTGCCTCATCAAACTCTAAAATCATATATTGGGCACGCAGGTCCTTACGCAACTTCGCATCTAAAAAGAAGGGTTGCCCAATCGAACCTGGATTAAGAATCAACTGTCCGTCACTTCCGTAACGAAGCAACTGTTGGTGGATATGCCCATATACCGCGATAGAGGCATGTGGATCCGTCACCAATCTATCAAAATCTTCTTGTTTTCCCGTATGAATCAACTCTCTACCCCAGTTTTTATCAGGGAGATGGTGAGTGATTCCTACCGTCAAATCACCAAACTGACGATGAACTTGCATGGGTTGATTGTGGAGGTCTTCGATTTCTTCAGGGCTAATCTCTTCTAAGATATACTGGCATTGGCGTAGAAGATAGCGATGACTAGCTTTTGTTGGATCTAGCTTGCGATGCAAACCACGCCAGAGACTATTCTCCCAATTACCCAGAACTCTTACTGTAATAGGCAAGCTAGCTAAGAGATCCAATATCCTTCTACGTCCTGTTCCAGGCATGAGAATATCCCCCAAAAGCCAATACTCTTCTACCTCTGCCGCTCTTGCATCAGCCAGAACAGCTTCCAAAGCTGTCGTATTTCCATGTATATCTGAAAGAACTGCTATTTTAGTCATTCTTTCTCCTCATTTCCTCTTACTTCTTCTGTTAGTATTATAGCAGAAAACACTCGAAAAGATCACTATCACTAATCACTGGATTAAATTGTAAGAGCCTCCAAATCGTGCTATAATATAAGTAGTGATTTCCCCTTCATTTAGGATTATGTTGTATACAATATCTATCAATTTTCCCAGATTGGAGGACTATTGCCATGCGGAATTATCTTAAGTATATCCCATACTACCTTGTCATTTTCTTTTTTTACTGGCCACTCTATGAACTCCTCTCTCTACTCATCTCTGACCCATATACACTGAAGGGACTGTACATTTATAACATCATCCTCTTTTCACCTCTAGTAACCTTTATCGTATCCCTTCTTTATAGCTACCGTTTCCATTTCTCACTTTGGTGGTTGCTGGGAATTGGACTGCTCTTTTGCTTTACCATCATCACCTTTGGTGAATTCATCCCGCTTTACTTCCTAGCCTATGAAATTTTCGCCCTACTTGGTATGGCTTCAGGTAGAGGTCTTAGTCATCTTATAAACAAGCAGAAAAGTAAAAAAATAGGATAAAAGCCTTGAAAAATCTCGCAATCATGCTATAATAATGCATAGAGACAAGTCACTTAGTCCCTTTCTACTAGAGAGTGCGTGGTTGCTGGAAACGCATAGAAAGCCTAAACTGATACTACTCTACTGACTTTTATGAAAACATAAAACGGTGGCTACGTTAAAGCCAATCAGAGGTGTCCCTCTTTTTTGAGGAACATAAATGAAGGTGGAACCACGTTGCGACGTCCTTTTAAGGATGTCGTTTTTATTTTGTCAGAAGGAGGAAGAATGATGCTGTATATGATTGGCGGATCGCCTTGCAGTGGAAAGTCAACAATTGCCTCACTTCTTGCTAGACAGTATCAACTACTTTATATCAAACTGGATGATTTGGTAGAAGAGATGATGAGTCAAGCAAGTGCAGACTCACAGCCAATTTGCCTTCTTAGGCAGGATAGAAATCCAGAACAAATCTGGATGAGAAAGCCAGAAGAGATGGCAGATGAAGAATGGTGCTTTTATGAAGAGATTTTTCCTTATGTAAAATCTTACTTGATAAAAAATCAAAACAGACCTCTCTTGGTGGAGGGAGCAGGACTTTTGCCTCACTTGGTAAAGGAGCTTGAATGTCAAGTATCATCCTATCTAT
Source organism: Streptococcus mitis (assembly GCF_003942695.1). Taxonomy (GTDB): domain Bacteria; phylum Bacillota; class Bacilli; order Lactobacillales; family Streptococcaceae; genus Streptococcus; species Streptococcus mitis_BD. The sequence continues at coordinate 254,052 of NZ_RJNU01000001.1, read as the reverse complement.
GCTTGACTCCGACAGCTGATTTTCAAAAAAAGCATTATATACAGAGAGAATGGGTTCCTTATGTCTTAGAGGGTACAACCAACCCTGATCAAGCTTTTGAAAACTGGATGCAACGAGACATTCTTTTTGCTCAAATGGTTCGTAAGGAAGCGGTGAAATTAGGCTATCCTAGCCTCGTAACAGATGGTAGTCAATCAGAGAATCAGACTGCGGAAGAAGTTGCTCGGCTCTTAAAATTGTCCAACAAAAATAGAATAAATATTTAAGGAGAAAACCATGATTAAGATTACTTTCCCAGATGGCGCTGTTCGTGAATTCGAATCTGGCGTTACAACTTTTGAAATTGCCCAATCTATCAGCAATTCCCTCGCTAAAAAAGCCTTGGCTGGTAAATTCAACGGCAAACTCATTGACACGACTCGTGCTATCACTGAAGATGGAAGCATCGAAATCGTGACACCGGATCACGAAGATGCCCTTCCGATCTTGCGTCACTCAGCTGCTCACTTGTTTGCCCAAGCAGCTCGTCGCCTTTTCCCAGATATTCATTTGGGAGTTGGTCCAGCTATTGAAGATGGCTTCTACTACGATACTGACAATACTGCTGGTCAAATCTCCAACGAAGACCTCCCTCGTATCGAAGAAGAAATGCAAAAAATCGTCAAAGAAAACTTCCCTTCTATTCGTGAAGAAGTATCGAAAGATGAAGCACGTGAAATCTTCAAAAACGACCCTTACAAGTTGGAATTGATTGAAGAACACTCTGAAGATGAGGGTGGTTTGACCATCTACCGTCAAGGTGAATACGTGGACCTTTGCCGTGGCCCTCACGTTCCATCAACAGGCCGTATCCAAATCTTCCACCTTCTTCATGTAGCTGGTGCTTACTGGCGTGGAAATAGCGACAACGCGATGATGCAACGGATCTACGGTACAGCTTGGTTTGACAAGAAAGACTTGAAGAACTACCTTCAAATGCGTGAAGAAGCCAAAGAACGCGATCACCGCAAACTCGGTAAAGAGCTTGACCTCTTCATGATTTCTCAAGAGGTTGGTCAAGGACTTCCATTCTGGTTGCCAAATGGTGCAACTATCCGTCGTGAATTGGAACGCTACATTGTCGACAAGGAATTGGCTTCTGGCTACCAACACGTCTACACTCCACCACTTGCTTCTGTAGAGCTTTACAAGACTTCTGGTCACTGGGATCATTACCAAGAAGACATGTTCCCTACTATGGATATGGGTGACGGTGAAGAATTCGTTCTTCGTCCAATGAACTGCCCACACCACATTCAAGTCTTTAAACACCATGTTCACTCATACCGTGAGTTGCCAATCCGTATCGCTGAAATCGGTATGATGCACCGCTATGAGAAATCAGGTGCCCTTACTGGTCTTCAACGTGTGCGTGAAATGTCTCTCAACGACGGTCACCTCTTTGTTACTCCTGAACAAATCCAAGAAGAATTCCAACGTGCCCTTCAGTTGATTATCGATGTTTATGAAGACTTCAACTTGACTGAATACCGCTTCCGCCTCTCTCTTCGTGACCCTCAAGATACTCACAAGTACTTTGACAACGATGAGATGTGGGAAAATGCCCAAACCATGCTTCGTGCAGCCCTTGATGAGATGGGCGTTGACTACTTTGAAGCCGAAGGCGAAGCAGCCTTCTACGGACCAAAATTGGATATTCAGGTTAAGACAGCCCTTGGAAAAGAAGAAACTCTTTCTACGATCCAGCTTGACTTCTTGTTGCCAGAACGTTTCGACCTTAAATATATCGGAGCTGACGGTGAAGAACACCGTCCAGTTATGATCCACCGTGGGGTTATCTCAACCATGGAACGCTTCACAGCTATCTTGATTGAGAACTACAAGGGTGCTTTCCCAACATGGCTTGCACCACATCAAGTAACCCTCATCCCCGTTTCTAACGAAAAACACGTGGACTACGCATGGGAAGTTGCTAAGAAACTCCGTGACCGTGGTGTCCGTGCAGATGTAGATGAGCGCAATGAAAAAATGCAGTTCAAGATTCGTGCTTCACAAACCAGCAAGATTCCTTACCAATTGATTGTTGGAGATAAGGAAATGGAAGACGGAACAGTCAATGTTCGTCGCTATGGCCAAAAAGAAACACAAACTGTCCCAGTAGATGAGTTTGTAGCAGCAATCCTAGCTGATATCGCCAACAAATCACGCGTTGAGAAATAAAACAATCACAGTCTGAGAAATATTTTTCAGAGCCAGAAAAAGCAACAACTATTTCAGCTGTTGCTTTTTATATTTTATTTAATCTGAGCTAGTAGTGATTGGCCAAACCACCACACAAGATTTGCTTTCATGAGTTAGATAAGGTCAATATCCTCAATCCTTATCTGCTTCATTTTCTTTTACGAGATCTTTTTGCGAATCCTTTTCAGAGAGTTTTTGATCAATATACTTGTTAATATTTTCATAAAATTCCTTGGTCATCTCACTATCTAATTTTGTCGAATTATGAACTTGATTTACTTTTAATTGAACAGATTGAATACCGTAAGAGGCTTGTTTTTGATGGAGCGTTTCTAATTCTTCTTCTGAAATCGGATCTCCAACAACCGTTAAGACCAATTCATTGTTTCTTGACTTGTAGACTTGATTAATGACCGTGTGATTGGCGAACTCTTTTGCTACAAACTGTTTGATTCCTTCTTTTCGCGCTTGATCCATCGTCAGAGTGACTGCTGAATAACTGGCTGGAAGAACCAATAATACAATCAAGGATATCAAGCCAATTTTCATTTTAATGTTTAGCTCTTTAAATGAACTTAAGGGAGATTTTCTCATCAAAATTCTTGTTCCAACAATGTTGGCTAGCATGATAAAAATACAGTTGATCAAGAAAAGATAGAGAGCTCCAAATAAAAATCGTACATTTCCGTTAGCCAAACCATATCCTGCAGTACAGATAGGTGGCATCAGAGCTGTCGCAATGGCTACTCCTGGCACGATATTGTTTGCTTCTTTTTTCCTTGACCCAATTACACCTGCTATCCCACCAGCAATAGCAATGAGAACATCCCAAATGGTTGGAGAGGTTCGTGCAATCAACTCGCTACTTGCATAAGATAAGGGAGAAATCCAGAAATACAGAGTCGAGACAAGCAAGCTGACCAATACTTGAGTAAATAAAACCTCTAGAGATTGCTTGATTAAACGCGCATCAAAAATAGCTAAACCAAATCCGAGTCCAACAATCGATGTCATAAGAGGGGAAATCAGCATGGCTCCAATAATGACAGCTGTTGAATTCATATTTAAACCTATAGAGGCAATAAAAATCGCACACATCAAAATCACTGTATCTCTTAATCGAACATGAAGGTCATCATATAATTTCTCACGGTATTCACGTGTTGAATAGTTTCCGGTCATTGGTTACTCCTTTTATTTCATATAATCTTGTTTCTGCTTGGATGATGGCAGAGAGACTTCTTTTCAATCTTACATATTTTTAATTCTCACCTGTTATGTTTTTGAAAATTATCCTTTAAACATACGTCAGTCTATCCTTAACATTATATCAAAAATTTTACAGTCTTTCTCCAAAGAAATCTATCAATTGAACAGATAGAGAAAGGAAGAAATTTTTGTTTCCTTATACGAAAAAGAAAAAAACGGTATCTCCTCTGAAAGAAGATGCCGTTTTAATCTTTAAACATGATTGGTGTGTTCGACAATCCATTGCTTCATTTTGATTTTCAACTAGAAGCCATAGATTCCAAACGTGATGATGGTTAGAAGAAACCACTTGATCCAGTTACCGAACAGTTGTGCTCCAATCCCGTCAAAGTATAGACGTTACCCATCCACTACCGTGTGTTTGATTTTCAATTTTTCATCATGCAAACCGCCCAAGGTGTTGCGATCTCCAAGGTAAGCCCGAAAATTATGGCTACTAAGATGGAGCATCCAATATAATCTATGATTCCTCCGTCAAAATAACTTTCTTTCATTTTTGTCTCTTTTATTTTTTGACTATATTCTAGTCGTTTCCTAGTGTAACATTTTTTACATCTGGACAATCTTACGGTAACTTCTAGACGTTATCATAAAAATAGAGATATCGACTAAAACAAAAATTCCACAGATGGATAAGGTTATCATCAACTATGCTCACTCAATTATCAGATTCCTATTGGAAAACTTGATGCGAACAGTTGTTCCTATCCCAACCTCAGACTCGATGCGAATCTGGTGACCCAGTTCTTCAGAAATTTTCTTAGATAGATAGAGGCCAAGTCCAGATGATTGCTGGGTCAAACGCCCATTGTAGCCTGAAAAGCCACGTTCAAAGACTCGGAGGACATCACTATTTTTTATCCCGATTCCCGTATCCTTGATACAAAGATCCTGATCCTCCATATAGATTTCCAAACCACCTTCCTTGGTGTATTTGAGGCTGTTTGAAAGGATTTGTTCAATGACGACTAACAACCATTTCTTATCGGTCACGATAGTTTTGTCAAGGTCATGGAGATTGACTGTTAGTCCCTTCTGGATAAAGAAAAGTGCGTACTTACGAACCATCTCCTTAACCAAGTCCTCCACTTGGACCTGTTCAAATACCAAGTCATCATGAAAACTCTCTAAACGTAAGTACTGCAACACCAGATTGGTATAGGAGTCAATCTTAAAGATTTCCTGTTCCAGTTGCTGCTTGACCTCACGATCAGAGACTTCTGCTACTAAAAGGCAACTAGCTGCAATAGGCGTCTTAATCTGATGGACCCACAAGGTATAGTAATCAAGCAAATCCGTCAGTTTACTTTGGGCTTCCGACTTCTTTTGATACAATTCAGACTCTCGCTCTTCAAGTTTTTCTGCTAGCGCACATTCCAGAGGAGACTTGGGGTCTCGCTCAGCATAGAGTGCTTCCTGCCGGTAAACCTGAGCTTCTGCAAATATATCCCAAGCCAAAAATAAGAAGGTCAAAAAGCCACTGAGCAGAAAGAAATAAAGAAAATAAGTTCCTAGACTAGCAAATAAAAACTGAAAGAGAAGGACGAGAAAGCCTAATGAAAAAATATAGGCAAAAACGCGACTGCGAGAACGCAGATAGGCTAGAAAAAATGATTTCCAATCAAGCATGTTTCAGTCCGTATCCTATCCCTTTCTTAGTCTCGATAAAACCTGCCAAGCCTTGTTCCTCCAACTTTTTGCGCAAACGAGCAACATTGACAGACAAGGTATTGTCATCGATGAAAAAGTCGCTATTCCAGAGTTCCCGCATCAGGTCATCACGCGCCACGATATTGCCAGCGTGTTCAAACAGCACTCGCAAAATTTGAAATTCATTCTTGGTCAAACTCAGAACTTTCCCCTGATAGTGCAGGTCCATGGACTTGGTATTGAGGATTACACCCGCATATTCCAGCAGACTTTCATCTCGGCCAAATTCATAAGAACGGCGCAACAAGCCCTGAACCTTTGCAAGAAGCACCTGCTGGTCAAAAGGCTTGGTCACAAAGTCATCTGCTCCCATGTTGATTGCCATGACGATATCCATAGCCTGGTCTCTCGAAGACAGAAACATAATGGGTACCTGAGAAATCTTACGAATCTCCTGACACCAGTGGTAACCATTAAAGAGTGGCAGGCCAATATCCATGAGGACCAAATGAGGCTCTGACTGAACAAATAAGCTCAATACTTCCATAAAATCTTCTACCAAAATGACCTCAAAGCCCCACTCAGAGAGCAGTTTTCCCACTTGATGTCGAATAACTTGGTCATCTTCTACTAGTAAAATCTTGTGCATGCGCTCCTCCTTTGCTATTTCTCAAAGTATCAAAACCCTTCATATCAGATTTACGGATCAGTGTCTCATACTGTTTAGCAGCCTATTCCCCACAAATCCAGATCAGTAAACAGATGCTATATAGAGAACATCCCACTGATATCATACCTTATTTTTAAGTATAGTTCCAGCCTTATCCTATATTTTCCTTTTTGTGCTCATTTAGTTAGCGTTTCTTTCACTTATTTAATAGATCTAGCCTTCTTATTGACAAGCTAGTCATGATTTGTTAGAATGTGAATGAATAAATCAATTTATTCATTCATTAAATAAAGGAGGTTAAATCAGATTGGACAAAAAACAAGCTTTAAAGACAGCGGCCTATGAAGTTTTTTCGAAAAAAGGTTACAAGGCGACAGGAATTTCAGAAATTGCTAGGCAAGCTGGGGTGGCAGTTGGCTCTTTTTATAACTATTACGAAAGTAAAGAAGCCATTTTTCTAGACATCTATATAGATGAAAACAACCGTGTTCGCCAAGCTATGATCGAAGAACTAGATTGGGAAATTGACATGACCGACCTCATTGGTCAACTCTTTGCTCAGTCCAGAACTCTCGTTTCTTCCAATAAAATCCTTGCAGAATGGTACAATCCTGCCATAGCAGATGAGTTACACAGCTACTATTCCTCGGAAGAAGGCAAAGTCGCAAATCCATTTCATCAGTTTCTAGTTAAAACTTTTACAAATCGTATGCAAGGTGAAGGGTATTCGCCAGAAAAGATTCAAGATATTTTACAGGTTTATAATCTGTTTTACTACATGGATATGCATATCACGGAAAAAGATTTTCCAGATATTGGCAAAACTGTCGAAATACTTGCAACCAACTTCATTAAAGGAGTTCTAAAATAAAGAATGGATTTCTTTATTTTTTGGAAAAATATGAATGAATTTGTTTTTAGTTCATTCATAAAATTAAGAACAGGAGTCATAAAAAATGAAAAGAGGTAAAAAAATGTTTATTATCATTCTATCAACACTTGGAGTCTTAGGCCTTATAACTTGGGGTGCCATCGCCTACCTTGGACGAAGTCAGACATTATCGATAAAATCCATCGAAAACCCCAGCGGAGATCTATATTTAATTCATATCACAAAACCGAGTCATCAAATCTGGAAAGCTGGGGCTTATGCCAAGTTTACACTCCCTGATACCTCGTCTACTGCTAGTAAATATGAAGCTAAGGGAGAGCAAACCAGTCGATGGCTAACCATTGCCTCCACACCTGATGAAGATGAAATTCTCATTTTGACTCATAATAGTGGTAGCCTCTTTAAGGAAACCTTGACACATTTACCGGCTGGCAGTGAGATTGAGATGAGTTGGCTGGATTCCTCTTTGACCGTTAAAGATATGAATCAGCCACTAGTTTGCTTTGCATCTGATGTCGGCATTTCTGCTCTACGCCCCCTTATCAAAGAATGGGCTGGTAAATGCCCGATTGTACTCAATCATTTTGACAAAGGAGTGACTATTTTTGATAAAGAAATGAAGGAACTAGCTCAGAAAACATCGAATTTTACTTATAAAACAAGCGATGAATTTTTTCAAAGTCAAGAATTTTTAAAACGTGCTATTGATGAATACGGCAATCAAGCCAGCTATCTCATCACAGGTCAGCCTGATGATGTAAATGAGATGAAGAATTTTTTAAAGGAAAATGGGATTGATAGCAAAAATATACAAGTAAGCTCGTTTAGAGGTTTGAAATAGGAGCAATCTATCTTCTATGTATTTCAATCAAACCCTACTAGGTCATTCGAACAAGCCCACTAGCTAATTCTAGGTAAATGTGATAGGATAAACATAGAGAAAGGAGCTTTTATGGCCAATATTTTTGACTACTTGAATGATGTAGCATACGATTCCTTTTATGACCTCCCCGTGAGTGAGTTAGATGTTCTTGCCTTGACCGAATTAACCTACCTTACTTTTGATGGTGTAGTCACCCAAGAACCCCAGCGCCTCATAGTTCTTGCACCTCAAATCCCTAGAGAAACGACGATGCTGACCAATAAGAACCGCCTCCAGTTGTTGGATCAACTCGCTCAACACAAACGGTTTAAAAATTGCAAACTATCAAACTTTATCAATGATATTGATCCTGAATTGCAAAAACAGTTTGCAGCCATGACTTATCGTATCAGTCTCGATACCTATGTGCTTGTTTTTCGTGGGACGGATGATAGTATCATTGGTTGGAAAGAAGATTTCCATATGACCTATATGACGGAAATCCCAGCTCAAAAACACGCCCTTCAGTATTTACAGGACTTTTTTGCTCAACATCCTAACCAAAAAGTTATTCTGGCAGGACACTCAAAAGGGGGCAATCTAGCCGTCTATGCTACTAGTCAACTCGATCCACTCTTACAAAAAAACATTGTCGCCGTCTATACTTTTGATGCGCCTGGGCTTCACAAGGAACTAACCGAAACAGCTGGTTATCAAAACATGATGAAAAGAACGAAAGTATTTATCCCACAAGGTTCTATCATCGGTATGATGCTGGAAATTCCTGATAAAAAAATCGTCGTTCGAAGCACTGCCCTAGGTGGTATCGCCCAGCACGACACCTTTAGTTGGCAAGTTGAAGACAAACACTTTGTCCAACTGGATGAGACCAATAGTGACAGCCAACAAGTCGATACTACTTTCAAGGAATGGGTTGAGACAGTTCCTGACGAAGAATTGCAGCTCTACTTCGATCTCTTTTTTGGAATCATTCTTGATGCAGGCATCTCTTCTATCAACGACCTTTCTTCCTTCAAGGTCATTGAACACATTCACCATCTCTTTATCCAAGCCCAATCCCTCACTCCTGAAGAAAGAGAAACCATGGGACGCTTAACCCAACTCTTGATTGATACTCGCTACCAAGCTTGGAAAAATCGTTAAGGTATAAAAATACTTTCTGATACTGTACCACACCAGCTTCTCTATCGCGCTTGACTTGAAGCGTGGTGCGGTACACTGAGAGGATAACAATAGCCGACTCTTGCTGACCACTAACCTCTCGGTAGAGCTCTAAAGTCCCTACACCATAGTCCGCTAGGAGTTTCTTACGACATAGAACAAACAAAAACGAGAAGTTGCTTTAATGATAAAGTAGCTCCTCGTTTTTGATTTTTATTTAAAGCATAGTGATTTTTTCTACAATCTCTAAAAATATAGCTTATTCGAATTTTGTTACACTTTTTAATGGTTTTAAAACTTTATTTACTTTCAAGTTAGCCACTAAATAGAGAGTTGAGAGTATAAAAAAGAGAGAACGAATCCCGTACTCTCTCAATGTTCACTTTTCATCAACACACTACAGTTGATAAAGAGCCAAGCAACAAATAGTTTTACAATTTTAATATAGATCCTCCACGAATGAAAGTTAGCAAGTTTATTGTTTTGGAAATAAACCTATAAACTAAATTATACCTTCAATTTTGGATATTTAATACTATCCTTTTGTTTCTTGAATAATTCTTGTAACTCATCTTCTTTTTCCGAATGATATCCTTCGAATACCACCTTTTCAATATTCTCTTGGTTAAAATATAAGAGTTCTTCATTTGCTGCCCCTGTTGGATATAGGCATGCTACATAATCAAAATAGCCAATTGTACCCTCTTGATTGTACAATGGAAATCTACCTATAATCATCACATCAATCGTTCCATTATGAAGGCGAACAACAGTACCAATAGGTAATAAGTTAGTCATTTTATACATCTCCTCTAAGGATAATTTTATATAAATATAATAACTTTTCTTTAAATTTAAAAAGTTTTACATATATCTTAAGTTTGCTTGCAATGAAATATTTATTCCCTGCCTACTATGAATCTCCCAAACCATTTAACAATATTTTTTGTTTTTTCAATATTTTTTTAATTTTACTTGTCTTAAATTCCTGATGAAAATGCATAACACAAGCAAAAGCAAGTAGATATATCATCAGACACAAAAAATCGGTTTCTCTAATATAAGTAACTAAAAAATAAATCCCTAAAATAATAAAAAGAATCTTAATAATAAAAATTGAAATCACCTTTACTAATAGCGTTTTGAGTTCTTTTTCCTTCAAAACAACTGTTTTCCAACCAGTTCTCGGATTTTTTTTTCTCACCTTCGCTATCATCAACATTCCGCAAACTATCAGAGTTCCAATCATTGCAATACTGATATTAATCGTATACGATAATGTCCCAAAGGCTGAATTTAAAGCACTTGCAATTCCTTTTAAAAGAAAGACTGCAAGTGGAGCAGCAACCATAATCCAATTAGAACTATTTTTTTGATCTTGATATTGAAATACTTCGTTTTCTTCATCAAAATAAATCCATTTCGAATCCAAATAACCAATATATATTTTCATAATTAAAATTTCTCCGTTAATTTATTAATTAAAAACACTACCTAATCCCGAGAAAAATCCATTAACTGCATCTCCCGCACTGTCCCATATTTTCTCAGCTGTATCACTGACAGATTTCATCGTATCACCTACTACTTTCTTTGTACCATCCCAAACATCACCAGAAAATTCCACGACTTTATCCCCATATTTATCATATAGGTAATCAAAAGCCATTGATCCCACCACTGTTGCACCAAAAGCCCATCCTCCTGGACCTAATAATGCTGTAGCTAACAATGATACTCCAAGATGCCCACCTGTCTTAATTGCTGCATCTCCAAGTTCTTCACCACCTAACAATTGCCCTGCAAAGTCAAGTCCCGCTCCTAATCCAAATGGTAATGCCTTTGCAAATTTAGCATCTCCTAAGAATCCACTCAGTTTATTAACAAACGGTATTACAGCATCTCCAATTTTTTCAATGCTTTCTCCCACTATTTTATTAACTGTAGATCCAGGTGCAGTTGATAGAAGTGCACTTAATCCATATTTCGTTAGTGTATTCCCAATCTGTGATTTTAAGCCATTGATTAAATATGGAACTTGATATGGAAGCATGTAAGAGGTGTAATATTCTGTCGCTAACTCAGACCATTTATCACTCAATTTTGAGATTAAACTATCTTCTAAAAGTTTTCCAGATGTTTTTTTGAGATCTTCTAGAGAAATATTTATACCATTTTGTTGTAGGAAATTAAAAACATCATTTATAGCTTCTTCGCTAATTTCTCCTCTTTTATATGCCTCTAAAGTATTTGATATCATTTTTACAAGATCATTGGTTTCTTTTTCAACATAATTCTTCAAAGCATTATTCACGCTATCAGGAAGGTTCCTTCTATAGCGTTTTCGATAAGCTTCGAGCGCTTTCACATCATCCTCAGAGAGTTCTTTGCCATCTTTTATTTTCTCAAGAACCTTCTTATAATCTCCATCAATCTTAACCTTATTTTCCCACTCACTCTCGATATTCTGTACCCATCCCAGAGTATTCACAGAGTGCTTGGGAAAAGTACCACTAAAACTTGCAAATTCTGTTTGGATTTGACTTAAACCCGTTTGGAGATTTTGAGCTAAGTTATCAACTAAACTACTACCTTCCCCTACAGAAAAAACGTCATTGGAATTTCCAGCAAACATATTTAACTTGCGGAGCTTATCCATTTTTTCATTTCTTTGTTTTAGGAGGTCATCCATACGATTTGAAAGGCTACTTAAAGTGCTTGCACTTGTAGATTCGTCTCCAACCATAGCATTGTACATTCCTCTAATACTATGAAGACTAGATTCAAGACTACGGATTTCACTCTCAAGTACCTCTGAATCAAGGTCATCATCTCCAACTTCTGAACGATATTTTGAGGGAAGACCTGGAACAGCTTCGCTCAGCAATTCTGTATACATGATAGCTCCCTTGAGCAAGGGAGTGATTACATTCATACCATATTGTTTACCACTATCATAGGCTGCCCCTTGCAAATCTCCTGCATTATCAAATGCTGATAATGCAGAAATTGCTTGATCGTAGGAAGCTATTCTAGCTTCTCCTACCCTTGTAGTCGATCAACAAGAAGGCCACATCATGAGTATGAAAATTGACGGCAAGGGACAAGATATTTTTTTGGAATTAGCGGAGCAGATAAATAAGCGAAAAATATAGAATTTTCAAGGTACTAGAAAAAAATGTTCTTGTTCCATTATACCACAATATCAAAACAGCCCTCTTCCCATAGAAACAAAGCTATATTTTTGCATCATGAATTTAGGCTTATAGCCACGCTAATTCATCTTACGACATAGAACAGACAAAAAACGAGAAGTTACTTTAATGATAAAGTAGCTCCTCGTTTTTGATTTTTATTTAAAGCATAGTGATTTTTTCAACAATCTCTAAAAATATAGTTTATTCGAATTTTGTTACACTTTTTAATGGTTTTAAAACTTTCAGCAAAAAGACAGAATTAGCATTACTACGTCCAATATAGAGAATCTATGATAGTTACTCCACTGTAATTCTATTTTATCTCTTTCTTAGGAACTGTGAGTGTTTTCGTCCATTCTCTATAAATTTCTGAAAAACGCTCCTCTTCCTCATCTGAATAGCCTACAAAAACGACTTTGTCAATATTTTCATGTTGAAAGAAAAGCGTCGATTCCGTTTGAAAGCCCATTGGGTACAAAACACCCATATAATCAGCAAATGCTTTTTCTCCAGTTTCCTCGTCGTCAAAGATAACTCCACGACCAATAATCATTAATTTCTGCGTTCCTTCTTGAAGATAGACAATACTACCTAACGGTAATAATTCTTTATTTTTATTTTTGTTTTTATTATTCATTTTTTAATAACTCCTTGTGTTTTTTTAAATATTTTTTCCCATACCATTCTTCCACTGATTTTCCTTCCCACTCACGATACTCTTCAGGATATTTCCATTTGTAATAGCCTTCTAAAAAGAAAGGAAACTCCATAAATACAATCATGGCGATTATACCAATATTTAATAGAATCCAAAATATAAAGAGACCTAAAACAGTTACGGAATGTGAAAAATTAATAGAAAAAGCTTTGAAAATATAATTAACAATCACAGCTAAGCCCAATATACCTGCTCCATAAATAGCAATACCTTTGGCAATTTTATCTTGTAAGGTAGGTGACTTAACTTCTCCATACATTCGTTTTTTCAAACTTCTAAGCTCTGTTCTTAACATTACATAAGTCAACAATACTTGAAGCCCCAAAAGTACTAAGATCCCCCATATTGATAATATAGGTAAAGAGATAGTTGTTGCCAGCAAATTAAATTCAAACACAAACCATATCATAAAAGTTATAATATGAAATCGATAACGATAAGGGAGAATAAACGTCCGTTTAAAGAATTTACCCATTAATACCAATAACAACCAAATTAACAAGCAAATTAAATAAAGCTCGACTGTTAGCAAAGGATACTGAGAAACTGGTAACCTTAAATCTTTAGGATCAGAATTTTGGAATGATAGGGTAACAGCAAGGAGCATGAAATTTGCACCTATCGGAAACAACAGACTAAGAATAAAAGTTTTAATACCAAACCAAAAAGAGGGTTTCCCTTTCTTAAAGGCTTTCCCAAGTTTATTATAATAATCTTGTTTCTGATACTGCAAAAAACCATCATCCTCCAAATTTAAACTCTCTTCAAAACTTGCTTTAAAAATTGATTTCTTTCTCATACTTTTCACCCAACTCCTAATGCCTTACCGATTCCACCCATAAAATTAGATATATTTTTAACAGTTCCTTTTATACCGTTACCAACATCATCTATAATCTCTTTCGTTCCTTTAACAGGATCATCAAAAAATTTCGGCTTCCATGCTTTTATACCTTGAATAACACCTCCAACAACTGCTCCAACAGCTGCTCCTGGGAGACCACCTATTGCTCCTCCGATGGTTGCTCCTTCTAATGGACCCACGCTAGCTATAGCTGAAAGTGCACCTTTCCCAGCAGCTCTTCCTATATCCTTAGTTTTGCTATATTCGTCTACTCCACTAGAAATCGCTGTAATCCCAAGATCAGCAAACGTCATTACTGTACCTACTTTCCCCAGAACCTTAGCTACTTTTGGGAAATATTTGAGCCCTTTTCCTAATAAGCCTGTTACCTCTTCTCCCCCTTTTATATACTTGCCAAATTTCGCCATTCCAGCATCTCTGGCACCTTCCAATCCTTTTTTTACAATAGTTTCTACAGGGCTTGCGATATCAGAAATACCATCGAAAATCTTTTTCAGTGTCCCTCCCTTATTTCCTAATGATTCATACCAAGCCATGGTACTCATTACACCACTTACAAATTTTCTACCTTTTGTCCCCTTATCAACCGATCCCAGCAATCCTATGACACCGTCCGATTGTAGGAAAGCCTCAGTCAAGTTTTTCGGTGTTAATCCAAGTACTTGGGCTCCTCTCTTAAACCAGTCATTATCTGAGATTGCCGTAATTGCATCATACAAATTCATTGTATTGTACTTAACACCATCATCACCAAGTGCTTCAGCTAATGTCTTTTCATAGATGTATTGCTCAATGGCATTAACTAATGTATCTGGTAACTCTTTACTTGGATGACGTTTTTTATAGGATTGAATTACCTCCATATCCTTCTCTGTCAGTCCCTTACCATCCTCAATTTTTTTGAGGACATTCTTATAATCTCCGTCAATCTTAACCTTATTTTCCCACTCACCCTCGATATTCTGTGCCCATCCCAGAGTATGCACAGAGTGCTTGGGAAAAGTACCACTAAAACTTGCAAATTCTGTTTGGATTTGACTTAAGCCCGTTTGGAGATTTTGAGCTAAGTTATCAACTAAGCTACTACCTTCCCCTACAGAAAAAACGTCATTGGAACTTCCAGCAAACATATTTAGCTTACGGAGCTTATCTATTTTTTCATTTCTTTGTTTTAGGAGATCATCCATACGATTTGAAAGACTACTTAAAGTGCTTGCACTTGTAGATTCGTCTCCAACCATAGCATTGTACATTCCTCTAATACTATGAAGACTAGATTCAAGACTACGGATTTCACTCTCAAGTACCTCTGAATCAAGGTCATCATCTCCAACTTCTGAACGATATTTTGAGGAAAGACCTGGAACAGCTTCGCTTACTAATTCTGAGTACATGATAGCTCCCTTGAGCAAGGGAGTGATTACATTCATACCATATTGTTTACCACTATCATAGGCTGCCCCTTGCAAATCTCCTGCATTATCAAATGCTGATAATGCAGAAATTGCTTGATCGTAGGAAGCTATTCTAGCTTCTCCTACAGAAGCCATTGTCTGACCCTGCGTATCAGAAGATCCTAATACCATTTTTACCATATTACTTCTGCGACTCCTGTTCTATCATTAATTTCTTTCGAGCATGGGAGAGTTCATCTAACTCTCTTTCCAACCGGTCTTCTTGTTTCTTGATTGAGTCTTTTCGTTCCTCCGACCACGCTTCTACTAATGCACCTACACTGCCTATGTCCATTATCAAATCTTGATAAGTTTGATAATCTTTTGACGATAGTGGCAATTCTAAGATTTGTCGCAATGGAAGCAAACTTTGTCGATGCATTTCAAATAGTTCCTTTTCTTTGCGAATAAACTTCTTCTTCTCCAAACTTAGTTGATTTAGAGAATTATCCAGTGCTTTTGATTTATTATCGATTTCTTCTAATGTTAGTGTCTTCATTATTCCTCTTCTGAAAAATAGCTCGTATTTGGAACAAATGTAGTATTATTCTTTGGAACTGCACTTGTTTGAGGTAGCACAGAAGTATTGGTATCTATGTCTGCAGCAAGCTGACTATCCACTGCTACAAATTCAGCGGCTGTACTCTGTATCCGTGAAACAAATCCATTTAAAACCTCTGCAATAGAAGACGCGTACTCAGCTTCTTTAGGAATCTTCTCCGCAGCTGTACTATTTCCTGGATACTCACTCGATTGATCTAAATCAACTTTATTTCCAGATATAATACTACTAGATGAGCTAGCAATTCCAGATGCAATAGAACTAGCTACTTCTTCTTTACTTTGTATTGGTGACATACGAATCCCTCCAAATTAGTCATTTTTAGTAATTTTTAATTTAACGGCTTGTTTACGATCATGCAGATAAACCTCATCCAACTCTAGTCGAGCTTCTCTATTATTATAAGGTTTATCTAAAAACATTTGATCCATTAAACGCATCCCCAACATAACCCACTGCGCATTGGATTTAAGATATTTCGGAACTTCATGGATGTTATTCCCAATATATGAATGCTCACCACCAATTACAAAATGCAATCCTACCCGCAAACCATTTTTGAATAAAAAGTCCAAATCTTTTTCTGACAGACCATGTTCAACAATTACTTTTATATTTGGCATAAAAATCAACCAATCAGAGTATAAGTCTCCTTCCAGTCGGCGATTCACCTCAAATATTAATTGTTGAGCTATTTCAGAAATCTCTTTTTTACTACTAATATACGTTGACACTTTTTCACTATAAGATCTATATTCCTCCAGTGGATCTACAAGCATCACTCTTAATTTCTTTCCAAAACAGAGTGATGTATTTAATAAATGATGTGTTTGATTTTCTAATGACTCAGCAGAATCAGACAGATAAATCAAGCTTTTTAATTGATTAAACGAAATAGCAATACTCTGTACCATTTCAAACTCCAAACCAATCGGCAACTCACGATTCTGAATTGCTTCTTGAGTCGTAGGCAGATTGAGAAATACATCCATAGTCAACTCCTCTGGTACCATCGGGATGGCACTTGGGCGCTGTCCTGTCCAAGCTTCTTGGAGAGAAGCGACTTCCTGGCGCAGGTTGTTGAGGACTTGGGTGTCATTGGCTCCAGAGACTGGGAGAGCCAGCTGGATTACATCCACCTCTTCACGTTTCATGAGTGCCCGGCCCTTGATGTCTTCCATGGTCATGGCAAGGGGCGTCGAGCCCACGATTGCTCGTACCTCGCTCACATCATTCTGTGGCAGGCTCAACTGGTGCTTGAAGTTCGAGTAGAGTTGAGCCCGAAGGTTGGACTGTCGACTCGCTGTCATCAAGAGATGCACTCCGATGCTGAGACCTTCACGAGAGATGCGCACCAAGAGTTTAAAGAGTTCTGCCTCATAAGCCTCCTCCTTGATGGCCTCATAGCTGTCTAAGAGGATAACGATAGACGGCTCTTGCTGGCCACTAGCCTCTCGGTAAAGCTCTAAAGTCCCTACACCATAGTCCGCTAGGAGTTTCTTACGACGATTAAGTTCGCGCTCCATGATCCGCACAAACTTAGAAATCTTCTCTGCCTGATCCAAAAGCATGGTGTCTGCCACCTGCGGAAGCTTGGACAAGGGCGCCAATCCATTGGTCCCAAAGTCCATCAAGTACATAGTAAGAGCCTTGGGATTGTGCTTTCTCGCCAAGTCCATACCAGCTGTCTGAAGGAAGGTGGTCTTCCCTGTACCCGGACTTCCGTAAAGAAGGACATGCCCATCCTTGGAGAGGTTGATAGAGACGGCTTCCTGCTTCTGGGCTTGCGGGATATCCGCCATCCCAAGTAGTAAGGAAAGGGATTTCTCTTCTTCCCAAGCAACCGCTGGCTGCACTGCTTCCAGCTCCTCTAGCGCAATGCGCTCTTTGAGTGGAGGTAACCATGGCTGGGGTACTGGAGGAATTTCTTGTTCCTGACACAGAACTTGGATATGCTGCACAATCGCATCCAACTCTGTCGGAACTTCCTTGATTTCTTCGGCTTCTTCTAAACCAGATAGGTCTTCATTCAAGATTTCATATTGACCCAATTCATTGATTAGATAGATGGTGTGATCCTCAATCCCCATATCGTCCTTGTCCGGCTGGTAGTCTGCCCCTGACCAAGCTGACTGGAAGAGTTCATAGACTTCATTATTTCCGACCTGCAGATAAGCACGACCCGTCTGGGTAATCTCGGCCGCATCCGGCGTATGAAGCATTTCATTGGAGTCCGAACGATCCGCCACCTTAAGGGCAATCTTAAAGCGTGAGTTGGACCAGATCTGGTCATCCACCACACCTGATGGCTTCTGCGTGGCTAGAATCAAGTGAACTCCGAGGGAACGCCCGACCCGAGCGATAGACACCAGCTCCTTGATAAAATCAGGCTGGTTAACCTTGAGCTCCGCGAACTCATCCGAGATGAGAAAGAGATGAGGCAGGGGCTCGGTTGCTTCTCCGTTTCTAAATTTCTTCTGGTATTGATTGATATGGTTGACTTCAAACTCTCCAAAGAGCCGTTCCCGGCGATGGATCTCCGCATTGATTGAAGCCAGAGCCCGCATGGATTGGGCTCCATCCAAGTTGGTAATAGTTCCCAAGAGGTGGGGCAGGTTTTTAAAGAGATTAGCCATCCCACCACCCTTGTAGTCAATCAACAAGAAAGCCACATCATGAGGGTGGAAGTTGACGGCAAGAGACAGGATATAGGATTGGATGGTTTCAGACTTCCCTGAACCCGTCGTCCCTGCAATCAAACCATGTGGGCCATGGGCCTTTTCATGGAGGTTGAGCTGAACCAAGTCCTCCTTGCCTCGTAAACCGATTGGAACAGCCAAGCTCTTATAAGGGGCGTTCTTTTTCCAACGACTCAATACCTGCAAGTCCTCAAAGGTCTCTACCCCATACATTTCCATAAAGGTCACAGAGTCTGGGATTGAACTCTTGAGGTTTTGGAGGTGGTTGAGCGGTGCCAAGGTACGGGCAATCCGCTCCTTGTCATAATCTGCTGGAAAATGATCCAAGCGGAAGTCCGTCTCTTTCAAGACCCCTTCTTCCATGACCAGTTGGCCCGTATTACGGTCCTTGATGTTGATGACTGTCTGGATATTCTCAGACAAGGAACTCATCACATCCTCCACAAAGACCAGCGAACAGCCTAATTCTGTCGGATCTTCGGTAAAGAACTCCATAATCACGTGGTCCAAAATCAGTTTTTCATCGGTCACTAAAACCACATAATGGGGATGGAAAAGCGTGCTCTCCTTATGGGAGGCTTCTTCTTTTTGGGTACGGCGCAGTTTTAAGATTTGGTTCAAACTGTTTAAAACTTGATCCCGTGTCCGTTGGTTGTAGACAAAACCACGGACATTCAGCTCTTGTAGCTTGGCATGCGGAAGCCACCGCATCCAAGACCATTGGTCTCTCTCCTCTTCAGGCAAGATGGTAATAAACTGCACATCGTGATAAGAGTGGAAAGTCGCTAACTGCATAACCAACAGCTGGAGCTGTTCTAAGACGAGATTTCTAGGTCCGACATACCCCACTGGTCCATGGCTGAGATTCGCTGGAATAGGCATATCTGGAATCTTTTTATGACGGCTATAAAGCGCATAGCCCTCTTCTTCCAACGCATCCTTCTTCCCGCTTCGCTCCTGTTGACCATAACTCAACTCATAGCTGGTAGGAAGTTTTCCTAACCCCAAACGATAGTATAGGAAGTCAAAATGCAAAGGAGTCTTTTCGTAAATCCGATGGTTGTAGCTCTCAACCAAATCCGTCAATTCCAGAACCGTCGGAAAATGGTAATGCATCCCTTCTTTTTGTTCCCGCTCCAGACGGGTCAATTCCATGGCCTTGTCTTTCAAATAGAGATGATACAGGTCAACCCGCTCCTTCTTATCCGCCTTATACTTCTTACGGTTTTTGATAAAACCACGAACTGAAAAAATCAAGCTGACAGCTGACATCCCGACCGTAGCGAGTATATAGATACCTCGCGGTTGGACAAGGGTAATGAGGACAGTGACCCCAATCATCATAAGGGGAGGAATGATTAGTTTTAACAGTTCATCACTGGGTTTACTCGGTTCCTGTCCTGGAGGATTGATCAAGATTTTATCCTCACTCCCACGATAGATGATACGTGGTGAACGGTGATAATCTGGATAATCCTCATAAAAGCCATAACGAGAGGGCTCTCTTAGCGGCAATTGGCTTCCGACCTGTGCAGGCCCTTGAATCCAAACTTCATCTGGATAGAGTTTAATCGTCACTCCCCCAATACTCAGCTCATCTCCAAAGTGAAGCAGTTGCTGGTCCTCTAACTCCAAACGATTGTTTCGATAGAAGGCTCCCTTCAATCGTGTCAACCTCCATTGATTTTGAAACTTTTGGAGTAGGAGGTCAATCGTTTCATCTAGTCTAATCAGTGCATCTTTCTGTGAAGCAATCTGAAACTCGGATAAGTCCAATAGATCATAAATTCGTGTCTCTCCCTCGCGAAGGTAAAAGACGACTTCCCCCAGAGTTAGTCCTTCCTTCAAAAGGCCCGTTTCTTCCCCATACTGATAAAAAATATCCTCCCCATCAATCTTAAGTTGAATGGGAACAGTCTGTTGAGGGAGATGGACCTGCGCTTTTTCGGTTGTACCAATCAAGACGGTCTTATCAGCTCCTAGCTCGACTTCATAGCGTAGACCCAGGCTATAGAAAATGATCTCTTTTGTCATATATGCTCTCCTTGGTCTCCTTTAATTGCTTGAGGAAGCGCTAGGCTTTTTCTCTGACGATGGCTTGGTCTCAGATGTCTTATCCGCTTGACTGGAAGCACCAGAGTTCGCACTTGAGCTAGACTCACTAGTCAAGAGGGCGCTACGACTATCCCAGTATTTCTTATACTCGCTTTCCAAAGCATTCAATTTGCTTTCGCGATCCTTCCCTGACAACTGACCATCCTCACGAACCTGCTTGATTTCTTGGGTCAAAGCATAGAGAATCAAATCACTGTCATTGATCCGCTTCGCTGTATCAAGGGCATCCTCAAAACGATTACGCCCAACTTGAATCCAATAGGTCAGGTACAGTTCATCCGACTTGAGGGTAACATTATTCAAGATGACCTTCTTTTGGTCTGAAGAAAATTCCAATCCCTGAATATAAGAATAGGCCAACTCATACTTTTGCGTATTAGGAAGACTGGAAGGGGAAATCCCTTCTAACTCTGTAATCACACCACTGTAATCCACCTTGATAAAGGCCGTATCTGCCTGCAACATCTTTTCTTTGAAAGGATTTTGCACAAAAATCAGATAGATGAGTGGAACGATTAACAAAACAACACTCGCTGTCAACCAAATCGTCGCAAGCTTAAATACACGATGCCGTCTACTTGGAACCAAGACCAAATCCGCCTGTTCTTTCGCAGATTTCTCTACATAATATCGTTCCAAAATAGCAACTGCTGTTGCAATGTCATCTGCCTGACACAGGTCATTTAAAAAGTCTGGCAAGGTCTCTAATTCCAAGGAACCATTGTAAAGGTCCATAAAGTCCAAATCCCTAAATAGAGTTACAGTAAAACACTTAGCCTGACGTAAAAAATCTTCTGGGGATATTGTTTGAGGAACCATCAGATCAGGAATTCCACGATAAGCAATCTTAGCCTGAGCATCCTTGGTAATAAAGAGATTTGCTGGATGCAAAAGGAAGGTCACTGGCAACTCCAAGGCTCCCTCTAAACGAAAAACGTTTAGGGCCAAACGAATCCGCTCTGAAATGGTTCGGCTCTTCACTTCTTCATAACGAAGACCATGAGGCTCTAGCTGATACCTAAACGTCACACTATCCTCATCTGCCTCCATGGTCTGTTCCAAAAAGAGCGGATGATGCAAATCCAAAAGCAGGAGCTCCCGCAAATCCTGACTCGCTACATCTGAGCGCTTAAGGCTCAATTGCCAAGTTGTTTCATTTTTTTCATAGATAAATGGCTGTTCACCAAATACAAATTTTTCCTCAGTCACCTATATCTCCTCTATCTCTACTAAATCTCCTGTCGTCATTGGATAATCCGACAGATACTTACCCTCATCAAGCAACAAGCCCTTATTAACAACTCGTAGTTGATATTTTTTTCGCTTCTTACCTGGATTAAAAATGGTATCCACTTCTCGGATTAATCGACGCACTTCAATCCGACGTGGAATACGAATATCCACATCCCTTTCTTTCAGGCGTAGGGTAATATTGATATGTTGCTCCACTTCTTACATGCCTCCTGTATCTGATTTGTCTTCTTTCTCACTAAGCTGCCTTGATAGATTTACTAAAAGTTTAATCCATTCCCTCTACCATCACACGATAACTCATCACAGCGGTTGCTCCAAAAAGCAAGAAAATTAATGCTATATAGAATATCTCTGGAAGAAAGTCACTTAATCCACTTTTTTCTACCTGGCCTATATTTGTTTGAAATTTAGCTATTTTTTTTGAATTTGGTTGAAACAACTGCTCTTCAGGAGTTTTTTTAACTGGTCCCTGTATAGCAGAAAACAGTTGGCCCCTTTCTGTGATCAACTGTTCCTCTTGATACTGCTGTATATCTTGCAACTTCTTTTGAGTCGCTTCGTTAAAAAGCTCCTTGATTTGTTCAGATTGCAATCCAAATTTTAATCCCTCTTTCTTCTCAAGTCGGGAGTCATCAATCTGGAGACTATTATCTTTCAAATCATCTGCAGCAGCCATTGAGACTGCTGCACATGCTACTAAGGTAAGAAGTAAAAGAATTATTTTTTTCATTTCCTATTCTTTCTCAGTTTGAAATACTTGAGGCCAAAAGCTTCTTTCTTTGATAAAAATATTCATAACAAGTAATCCAGCCACGACAATCGTCATTGCAACAAATGCTAAAATGTTTGCTGGTTGCCCATCAAAATATCCTGAGAGTAAAGCTTCTAATATTGATAAAGCATTGAGATGTTTGATAAATGCTGGGAAGCCTGTTAGACTAGCCGTTGTCCCAATTGCATTCGATAGATAGACAAAGCTAATCATCATAAAGAAGGCAAGACCCATTCCAATCACTCGGAAATGTTTGAGCAATAAATACTGTCCTTGAATCAGTACTAACGTAGCTAAAACAATCAGCAAGACCCATGACGGTTGGTATTCACGGCCAACATGAAGCTGTGCACTCGATACAATACCAACTACTAGACCAACTACTACAGCTAAAATAGAGAGTAGCCCAACTGTCATAATATCCGTATCATGTAGCTTATCTAGTTTGAACTTATCTTTAACTTTTCGAATAATATTTTGAGTTGCAAATAGATAAGCTGTAAAGAGACTAACAATCTCCAATAGTAAAATCCATGTAAACGGACGGTAAACATTGACAGTCGCTTTTACTGAAGTAGAATTTTGAGCAACAGGGTTGGATAAGAAGTTCAGCAATACTTCGTTTGGTACCCCATTTTCATAGGCATTATTCAAAACCTTCACGAAGGATTCTACAAAGTTTCCATTATTAGTCAATTCTTCATTAAACTGCGTCATCAAGGAGTCAGCATCTTGAGACAACTTTTCAGTACTTGTTTGAGCGTTTGACAATTCACGATTGAAATTACCTAAAGTCTCATTAACAGACTCAGCCGCCTTAACATTGCTTTGAGAAGACTCCTTCACACCCTTAGTTTCAGATAAGAGAGCTACATAATCAGAATTTAGGGCAGCTAATTGATTATCAGTAGCTTCAAAGGCTTTATTTCCTCCGTCTTGTGCTTTTTCTAAATTCTCTAGTTTCTCTTTTAACTGTTTGTACTTCTCAAATTGGTCCTTTATTTTGGTATCCAATTCTTGATTGGTAGTCAAAATATCTTGCACATTTTTTTCTAGAACAGGCTTCAGAGTAGTCAATTCTGATAAGGCTTTATCTACTTTCCCTTTAGTACCATCTGTATCTGTATCGCTAGCAGGTGTGGTTAAGCTATCTTCATACTTCTTCAGATTTGAACTAATCGCTTCAAACCAAATATCTGATAATGCCATAGACACATTACTGTTTTTTAACCCTTTGACGGTATTGTATGCTTGTTTTAGTGCTTCTACCTTTTGGTAGGCAGAAGCTATTTTCTGAACCTTTTGTCCGTAAGAAACTGCTGCTTTCTGAACGGCTAACACATCTACTGGTGCACTAGCTGCTTGGACATCATTCAAGGAAATATCAATTGATTTTAGCTCTGCTTTTGGAGCTGGACTTGGAGTCCCAGTTGAACTTGTAGTTGGAGTTGGAGCTGCAACGCTATAGGCTACTTTGAAAGTCCCACCAGTCTTCAAATCAATCTCTTGGCCTAAGGCAACCGGTGTGCCATCATAAGTGACTGAGTGAACTGTCACTCCTGTTTCAGCTTTCCATGATACCTTAGCCTTTGTTCCTGTTCGTCCAACAGCACTCGTACTCGTGATTGCCTGATTTTCCAAATTCTTCAAATCAGTCGAATTGATTTCGTCACTAGGCTCTTTGATTGTTTTTAAATATGTATAGTCTACAGAAGGAATTGTGATCGGTGTCATACCAAAACCACTAAATTCTTTTCCACTAAAATCTTCTTTTGGTAATTCTGAGATTGCAGAAGCCAACTGCTTTTTGAGAGATTCTTCAGCCTTCTCTAGGTCCTTATTTGCAGCTTTATCCAAAAATTGATCAAGAGTGATTTTGCTCTTCTCACTTGTTCCATAGTAAGTGGCTAATTTCTCATCAATAAAGTTATGAATATCCTTTTTATGATTTTCAAACTTGGTTCTTTCATCTGTTAGATTGGTCTGTAAACTATCAATCTTTTTTCTGATGCTTTCTGCTACTGTTTTATAGGAAGGTCCAACTTCAGATGACGTACCATCAGAGGATGCTGCTGTTCCATCTATATTCGCAGTCAGACTGCCTTGAGCTTCAATTAATTTCTGATAAGCTTCAACTTGCTTCTGAACGTCTTCTCGACTCTTAGAGATGAGCCCAGTGATAACATCCGCATGATTTTCCTTCTCAAGGGCCCTATTCTTAAGCAGAGTACCAAACTTTTCACCATAGGCAATCTGTGAAACATCGAAATGACCAAAAATCTGAGAGTAGCTCTCCAAACCTGTCTTTAAAGTACTGTTGGCGTCAACTGATGAACTAGACATCGTATAGAGAGTTGGGAAAAGATTTTTAGAATTGATAGCTGTCCCATATAAGTTCGTACGATAGTTTCCGATGTTGGTTGCTTGTATCTGCGAGCTAGCTTGAACATTCTTTTGTGCTGTATAAAGGTTGTTCAAAATACTAGCCATATACATGTCGACTAACTGACCATTCAAATCAGCAACAATGTCTTTTGCTAGTTTATTTGCATCATTTTCTACTTGCAAATTTCCTTGCGCATTCACCTTATAATTGATGGTTGTCTTATCAACATTGATGCTGTTAATATCGAGTATTTTTTCAGAAAAATCACTTGGAATAGTTAGAACGAGCTGATACTTACCACTCTCTAGACCAGCATCCGCGGCTCCACGAGGCACAACAGACCAATTTTGTGAATTGTCACGCTCGATATTTTTTACATAACTAGCACCCAGATTATACTCTTTTGTATCAACATAGACTGGCTTATCTTCATTTACAATAGCCACATTTAATTTGGTCTGTTGATTTGTTTTTGCACTATTCTCATTATGAATAGTTGTATTTTTTTGAACAGATAGATTCAAAAAAACCATTAGTGCAAGCAATCCTAATGCTAACAGACTACTTCCTATATATTTAAAAATTTTATTCTTCCTCATATTACTTTAAATCTTCTCCGTCATAAAAAATAGGAAGGCTCTCGCCCTCCTAAAGCCACTTATAACAAATTAATGAATTTGTGCTGCAATATCTTGGTCAGTTTGTTCAACGATGTCCGCAACTTTAAGCAACTGTGCATTGATTTCATCAAGCAAGGTCGCAAACTCATCAATTTTTGGAGACAATGCTGTAAACTGTTGATCAAAGCTATCAAAAGCTGAACCTTTCCAGTTACTTCTGATAGTTTCTTGTTCGTTGCTTAATGTACGAAGAACTTGTCTTACTTCTTCGGCACCACTAGTGTATTTTTGAGCAGATGTACGTAGATCTTCTGGTGTTAATTGAATTAAAGCCATGTGAATCTCCTTTAAATTAATTTATACCTTCATTATATCAACAATTTTAGCCAACCGCAAGCTTAAAACTCAATTTTATGATAATTAATTAAAGATAAAACCCTTTTCTATCTAAGGATAAGTAAAAAGTCTTGGATGTACTGCCCCTAAAAAGTTAGACAGATAATTCTAACCTTTGGGGCAGTTCTTCCCTTTTTTGACATTCTTTTCTACTCAGTAATGATTAACCCGTTTCAGTATTTAAGAGTTGAAAAATTCAGTATTAATGAGGTGTTTACTTAAGTGGACTGGTTTCATTTTGAAACTTTTAATTATAATGGTTTAAAATGAAACTAAAGATACAGCCCACGAATCAAAAAAGACGGAACTTCTAATACCCTAAGCCTTCTCTTCTGTGTTATACTGATATCAGTACATTCTTTGAGAGAGGAAATCCTATGAAAATCCATAAAACTGTCAATCCTGTTGCCTATGAAAACACCTACTACATAGAGGGAGACCATCACCTGATTGTGGTTGACCCAGGTAGCCATTGGGAAGCCATTCGCAAGACCATCGAGAAAATCAACAAACCAGTCTGCGCGATTCTGCTGACCCACACCCACTACGACCATATTATGAGTCTTGACTTGGTCAGAGATACTTTTGGAAATCCCCCAGTTTATGTAGCAGAGAGTGAAGCATCTTGGCTTTATACACCTGTAGATAATCTCTCTGGTCTCCCTCGACATGATGACATGGAAGATGTGGTCTCAAAACCTGCTGAGCACACCTTTGTTTTTCATGAAGAATACCAGCTTGAAGAATTCCGTTTTACTGCTCTACCAACCCCAGGCCACTCTATCGGTGGTGTTTCCCTAGTCTTTCCTGATGCCCATCTAGTCTTGACGGGAGATGCTCTTTTCCGCGAAACCATCGGACGGACCGACCTCCCTACTGGTAGCATGGAACAACTCCTCCATAGCATTCAGACTCAACTCTTCACTCTTCCTAACTACGACGTCTACCCCGGCCATGGTCCAGCTACGACTATCGCTCACGAAAAGACTTTTAATCCCTTTTTCTAGCAAGCAAAAAAACCAAGGATGCTATCCTTGGTTTTAGTCTTACCAAATAATCACACGATCCTCTGGTGCGCGCCACATACCGTCGCCTTCTTTTACATCATAAGTTGTAAAGAAGTCATCGAAGTTGGGTACTTGGATGTTGACACGGAGTTTAGCTGGCGCGTGGACATCGACACTAGCCATGAGTTTCATCAACTCCGGACGACCTTTCATGCGCCAGATACGAGCAAAGTTGTGGAAGAATTCTTCAGCAGAGAAGTCTGGTTCTCTCTTGGCAGCTTCAAGGGCTGCAGCGATCCCTCCTAAGTCGGCAACATTTTCTGATACGGTTAGTTTTCCGTTGATCCTTGCTCCGTAAGATTCTTGACCATCAAACTGGTCGATAACTTTCTGAGTCTTTTCCTTGAAGGCAGCATAGTCATTCTCAGTCCACCAATCCTTGAGGCTACCATTTTCATCAAAGGAAGCCCCGTTAGTATCAAAGGCATGAGAAATCTCATGGGCAATAACCGCACCAATTCCACCGTAGTTAGCCGAAGACGACTGATGCAAGTCATAGAAAGGCGCCTGTAAAATGGCCGCTGGGAAGACAATCAAGTTCTTCTGAGGATTGTAGTAGGCATTGACCATATGTGCTGGCATCCCCCACTCCTTGTAGTCCACTGGCTGGTTCCACTTGCTCCAGCTGTGCTTGATTTCCACACGCGCAAAGGCTAGGGCATTCTCAAAGAGGCTAGCATTCTCATCTACAACCTTGTCCTTGTAGCGGGCTGGCAATTCCTCTGGATAACCGATATAAGGCTTGATGACATTGAGTTTGACGATTGCCTTGTCACGCGTTTCAGGAGTGAGCCAGTCATTCTTAGCCAAACGTTCCTTATAAACATCGATCATAGTCGCTACTTTTTTCTCTACATCCGCCTTTGCTTCTGGGGAGAATTTTTCATGCGCATACCAGAGACCAAGGGCTTGCTTAAAGGGACCTTGGGCCAAATGATAAGCAGCCTTAACCTTATCCTGAGCTTCTGGAACACCTGAAAGGGCACGTCCGTAGGCACCTGACAAGACACGAATCTCGTCTGTGAGATAGCTGGTTGAAAGATTCACCACAGCCAAAATCAAGGTTGCTTTAAGTAGAGGCCAAGCTTCTTCACTGTAAAATTGATCCGCTGCTTGCCAGAAACGTTCCTCATCTACGATAACCTTGTCAGGCACTTGCCCAAGAACGGCTTGGAAGAAATCATCCAAAGGTAGGGCAGGGGCAAATTTCTTGAAGTCTTCATAAGCGTATGGATGATAGAGTTTGGCATATTCTGAACTTTCTTCGTTTGAAAGGACTACTGCTGCGATACGGCGGTCCAATTCCAATCTCTTCTCTAACAAATCTGCGATTTCCTCATCTGAAAAATCATAGGCTTTAAGAAGATTTGTGGTACTTTCCTTCCAAAGAGTCAAGAGTTCCTCACGCTGAGGATGGTCTTCAGCGTAGTAAGTCGTATCTGGCAAAATCGTCCCTGGTGCACTTGCCCAGAGAACATTGGTTCTGGCATCCATAAAGTCTGGTGATACACCAAAGGGAAGGAAGTTTGGCTTGCCTGCTAGTTCAAATTCTGCTAGTTTGCTGGTGAAATCTGCAAAGCTCTCCAAGTCTAGGTATTCCTTGAGCATTGGCAAAACGGGCTTGATTCCATCTGCTTCTCTCTTGTCAAAATCACGTACCATACGATGGTACTTAACAAAGTTTGAGAGGATAGCATCCTCTGGAACATCTTCGCCTTCCAACCACTTGTCCGTAGTTGCCAGCATTAACTCTTCAATTTCCTCATCAAGGTCAATAAAGCCACCTGTTCGAGATTTATCAGCTGGAATAACAGCTGTTTTTTCCCATTCTCCATTGATTGCATCATAAAAATCGTCTTGATAACGTGTCATCTTGTTCTCGCTTTCATTTTTTCACTTATTCTTAGCTTAGCAAAAAACACTTGGGAATGCAATTAAAAATGGTCTCTCTTTTTTCTTCATTTTTCAGTTATTATTTTAAATTTTTTAAAAATTAACTTGACTTAATTTTTTTTTTAATGTATATTAAAAGACAGGAGGAAAACAACTATATGATACGTATCGAAAACCTCAGTGTCTCCTACAAAGAAACGTTGGCACTAAAGGATATTTCACTAGTGCTCCACGGACCAACTATTACCGGAATTATTGGTCCAAACGGTGCTGGAAAATCAACTTTATTAAAAAGTATGTTGGGAATTATCCCACACGAAGGTCAGGCCTTTCTCGATGACAAAGAAGTCAAGAAATCTTTACATCGAGTTGCCTATGTCGAGCAAAAAATCCATATCGACTACAATTTCCCTATCAAGGTCAAGGAATGTGTCTCACTGGGACTCTATCCATCTATCCCGCTCTTCCACACTTTAAAGGCCAGCCACTGGAAAAAAGTGGCGGATGCACTTGAAATCGTTGGACTCTCAGACTATGCTGATCGCCAAATCAGTCAGCTCTCTGGAGGACAATTCCAACGTGTTTTGATTGCCCGCTGCTTAGTGCAGGAAGCTGACTACATCTTTTTAGATGAGCCTTTTGTCGGGATTGACTCGATCAGTGAAGAGATTATCATGAATACACTGAGAGACCTTAAAAAAGCTGGTAAAACAGTTCTCATCGTCCATCATGACCTCAGCAAAGTCCCTCATTATTTCGACCAAGTTATGCTTCTCAATCGAGAATTGGTTGCTATTGGTTCAACTGAAGAAACCTTTACCGAAGTCAATCTCAAAAAAGCTTATGGTAGTAAGCTCTTCTTTAATGGAGGTGACCTATGATAGTAGAATTTATCGATGGATTGCAACATTTCCATTTCCTACAAAATGCCCTGATAACAGCTATAGTCATCGGGGTGGTTGCTGGAGCCGTGGGATGTTTTATCATCTTACGTGGAATGTCTCTCATGGGGGATGCCATCTCTCACGCAGTTTTGCCCGGCGTAGCCCTTTCCTTTATCCTGGGAATTGATTTCTTTATTGGAGCGATCATCTTTGGCTTGATGGCTTCCATCATCATTACCTACATCAAGGGGAACTCTATCATCAAGAGTGACACTGCCATTGGTATTACCTTTTCATCTTTCTTAGCCTTAGGTGTCATCTTGATTAGTGTTGCCAAGAGTTCGACAGACCTCTTCCATATCCTTTTTGGGAATATCCTCGCTGTCCAAGATACGGACATGTGGATCACCATTGGTGTGGGGGCATTGATTCTCTTGATTATCGGGATTTTCTTTAAACAACTATTGATTACATCCTTTGACGAGCTTTTGGCTAAAGCCATGGGAATGCCTGTTAATTTCTATCACTACCTCCTCATGGTACTCTTGACCCTTGTGTCAGTCACTGCCATGCAAAGTGTTGGAACGATTCTTATCGTGGCCATGTTGATCACCCCAGCTGCGACGGCTTACCTTTATGCTAATAGCCTAAAGAGCATGATTTTTCTTTCATCAACCCTAGGGGCAACCGCTTCTGTTTTGGGACTCTTTATCGGCTATAGCTTCAACCTCGCAGCAGGATCCAGCATCGTGCTCACATCTGCCAGCTTCTTCTTAATCAGTTTCTTTATCTCTCCAAAGCAACGATACTTGAAACTAAAAAATAAAAAAATCAATAAATAAGGGGAAACCCTTCTGGAGGAATCTAATGAAAAAATTAGGTACATTGCTCGTTCTTTTTCTTTCTATCATTGGATTAGCTGCCTGTGCTAGTGGGAAAAAAGATACAGCATCTACAAACCAAAAACTAAAGGTTGTAGCGACTAACTCTATCATTGCTGATATTACTAAAAATATCGCTGGTGACAAGATTGATCTTCATAGTATCGTTCCTGTTGGTCAAGACCCACACGAGTACGAACCACTTCCTGAAGACGTAAAGAAAACTTCTGAGGCTGACCTCATTTTCTATAACGGTATCAACCTTGAAACAGGTGGCAATGCTTGGTTTACCAAATTGGTCGAAAATGCCAAGAAAACTGAAAACAAAGACTACTATGCAGTTAGTGACGGCGTAGATATCATCTACCTTGAAGGTCAAAACGAGAAAGGCAAAGAAGACCCACACGCTTGGCTCAACCTTGAAAATGGGATAATTTATGCTAAAAATATCGCTAAACAGTTGATTGCAAAAGACCCTAGCAACAAGGAATTCTACGAAAAAAATCTCAAAGACTATACTGAAAAGCTAGACAAACTGGACAAGGAAGCTAAAGAGAAATTTAACAATATCCCTGCTGAGAAAAAACTCATTGTAACCAGCGAAGGATGCTTCAAATACTTCTCTAAAGCTTACGGAGTTCCAAGTGCCTACATCTGGGAAATCAACACGGAAGAAGAAGGTACACCTGACCAAATCAAGACCTTGGTTGAAAAACTTCGCCAAACAAAAGTTCCATCCCTCTTTGTTGAATCAAGTGTCGATGACCGTCCAATGAAGACTGTTTCACAAGACACAAATATCCCAATCTACGCACAAATCTTTACTGACTCAATCGCTGAAGAAGGTAAAGAAGGTGACAGCTACTACAACATGATGAAATACAACCTTGACAAGATTGCTGAAGGTTTGTCTAAGTAATCTAGCCATTCACCTATCTTATCCTAGATTATAAACTTGCTTTATCGTTCTTTTTGTTTCTGCTTTGATAGCTCAATCATTATACATGTAAACGAGATCAAATTTTAACAGATATTTCTTTCCGTAGTGGTATCCTAGATAAGAACTCTGTACTTATCTAGGACGGAATTTTTGAGACGTTAGGCTCAAAAATTAGGGATGAAATTCCGAAGGAAGTTGCTTCCGTCCGCACTACTTAAAAGAAATATCATAATAAAACTAAAATTTAAAAAACGTCGTTCTCACATGAACGGACGTTTTTTTCTCTTTTAATTTCCAGTCAAATCATTGGAAAAATCTGACAATTCTCGGTAGAATAAAAGAAAAAAGAATGGAGTAGTTTCATGACCACTTTTCTCGGAAATCCTGTAACTTTTACAGGTAAACAACTGCAAGTCGGAGACAAGGCACTTGACTTTTCTCTTACGACAACCGATCTCTCTAAAAAAACGCTAGCTGACTTTGATGGAAAGAAAAAAGTTTTGAGTGTTGTCCCTTCTATCGATACTGGTATCTGCTCAACGCAAACACGTCGATTCAACCAAGAACTTGCCAACCTCGACAATACCGTCGTTCTTACTGTTTCTATGGACCTACCATTTGCCCAAGGACGCTGGTGCGGGGCTGAAGGCCTTGACAATGCTATCATGCTTTCAGACTATTTTGACCATTCTTTCGGGCGCGATTATGCCCTCTTGATCAACGAATGGCATCTCCTTGCACGTGCTGTCTTTGTTCTCGATACTGACAATGTCATCCGTTACGTAGAATACGTTGACAACATCAACACGGAACCAGACTTTGAAGCTGCTATTGCCGCAGTGAAAGAACTGGACTAAAATCAAAGCCATTAGGGCAGAAGGCTAGAGAAATCTAGCTTTTTTTGATATACTAGATGGAGAGAAAAGACAAGAGGAAACGAATGACGCCAAATAAAGAAGACTACCTAAAATGTATTTATGAAATCGGTACGGAAATGCAAAAAATCACCAATAAAGAAATTGCTGCCCGTATGCAAGTCTCTCCACCTGCCGTAACAGAGATGATCAAACGCATGAAAAGTGAAAATCTCATCCTCAAGGACAAGGAGAATGGCTATCTATTGACAGATATTGGGCTCAAACTAGTCTCCGAGCTCTATCGCAAACACCGGTTGATTGAAGTCTTTCTAGTTCACCATCTCGACTATACCAGTGACCAGATCCACGAAGAAGCTGAGGTCCTAGAGCACACTGTATCTGACCTCTTCGTAGAGAGACTGGATAAACTGCTGGGTTTCCCTAAAACCTGCCCCCACGGAGGAACCATCCCAGCCAAGGGGGAGCTATTGATTGAAATCAACAACTTACCACTGGCAGACGTCCAAGAAGCTGGAACCTATCTCCTGACTCGCGTTCATGATAGTTTTGAACTACTCAAATATCTAGAAAAGCATGAGATTCATATCGGTGACCAAGTCAAAGTCAAACAGTTTGATAATTTTTCCAATACCTTTACACTGGTCAACAAAGGTGAAGACCTCCAAATTAGTATGGATATCGCCAAACAACTCTATGTCGAAAAAATCAACTAAGCCCTTATTCCTGAAAGAAGTTCCTTTCAGGGATTTTTTGTCATTTTAGTTGTAAGTCCCATTCTTTTGGTGTAGAATGAAGATAGATAAAAGAGGGAGGTTATCTTATGAAAAAGCTCTTTAGAATCCATTTTGCAGCTATTGCACTCAGCGATTTGCTACTGTTGGTAACTTTCAGACCCCGATACGAACTTTCTTTGGAGAGAGGTCTGATTTTTTGCTTCATTTTCATCCTCGCTCAGGGACTACTGCTGTCTCGCTTGGTCTTCCGACTCAAAAAACATTTCTCTGAGATTTATCCTCAGATGAACAAAAAAATTCGCCTCTACTATTTAGGGGTGCTCATCAGCGATTTTCTATTATTTGTCTTTTTAGCAATCACTGGCCCTCAATATTTCTACTCTCTTACTCCAGTCTTTACTTCCTGTCATTCTACTTTATATTATATAACGGCTAGCCACCTAAGAGAAAACTATCCCGACTTTTACAACAAACATACCTCTTTATGGGAGTGTCTATAAACAAAAACCAAGCCAGCTGGCTTGGTTTTCTTATCTATTTTTAGTATCAAGAATGATGGTAACTGGCCCATCATTTACCAGCTCCACCTGCATATCCGCTCCAAAGATGCCTGTCTGAACGGACACTTCCTGAGCTAGCTTTTGGTTGAAAGTGTCATAGAAATCTGATGCCATATCAGGCTTGGCTGCGCCAGTAAAAGCTGGACGATTGCCTTTCTTGGTATCTGCAAAGAGGGTAAACTGAGAAATAGAAAGAATTTCCCCTTCAATATCCCTGACAGACAGGTTCATCTTGCCTTCTGCATCTGAAAAAATCCGCATGTTGACCAGTTTTCTCACAGCATAATCCAGATCTTCCTCTTGGTCCTCTGGGCCTACACCGACCAACAATAAGAGCCCCTGATTGATTTTTCCCTGAACCGGACCTTCGATACTCACTTGGGCTTTTTTGACTCGTTGAATGATGATTTTCATAAAAATCCTTTCTAGATCTTAGCCATTGGTTCGTTTGACAGAGTAGACTTCTGGCACACTTTTAATCTTATCAACTACTGTCGTTAGAGTTGAGAGGTTTGAGATGCCAAAGGAGACATGGATATTGGCAAATTTCATATCCTTAGTTGGTTGGGCGTTAACGGTCGAGATATTCTTGGTCGTATTAGAGAGAACTTGCAGAACATCATTTAAGAGACCTGTACGGTTGAGCCCGTAGATATCGATGTGGGCAATATATTCCTTGCTTGAGAATTGATCTTCCCATTCCACATCAAGGAGACGTTGCTCGTAGTTTTCTTGGGCACGGAGATTCATACAGTCCACACGGTGAATGGCCACACCACGCCCCTTGGTGATGTAGCCGACAATATCATCACCCGGCACTGGATTACAACACTTGGCAATCCGAACCAAGAGACCTGAGGCGCCTTCGATTACCACACCGCCCTCATGCTTGACCTTGAGCTTCTCCTTATTCTCAACCTTAACCTCGCCACCCTTAACTAACTCATCAGCCTCAGCCCTAGCTTTGGCACGTTCCTCCTCACGGCGTTCCTTTTCAGTCAGACGGTTAAAGACGGTAATAGCACTGATTTCTCCAAAACCGATAGCAGCAAAG
Organism: Streptococcus mitis; assembly: GCF_003942695.1. Lineage (GTDB taxonomy): Bacteria > Bacillota > Bacilli > Lactobacillales > Streptococcaceae > Streptococcus > Streptococcus mitis_BD. Next base: position 219,357 of record NZ_RJNU01000001.1, on the reverse strand, counting down.
AGGGAGTCTTCTGTCTTGTAGCTGGTCTTTTGAAGGACTTGATCCATGTGCCGCTTGTCCATATACTTATTAGCCACATAGCCATTCTCTTGGAGCTGATTAATCAGCAGTTCGCGTCCCTTATTAACAGACAATTCCTTGTCTTGATTTTTAAAGAACTGACGAATCTTGTTGCGTGCCTTGCTGGTCTTAACCATGTTGAGCCAGTCACGACTCGGGCCAAAAGAGTTGGGGTTGGTTACAATTTCGACCTGATCTCCAGTTTTGAGCTTAGTTGTCAGAGGAACCATACGGCCATTGACCTTGGCACCGGTTGCTTTTTCACCGACTTTGGTATGGATTTCATAGGCAAAATCAATCGGGCCTGAATCTTTTGGAAGGGAGCGAACTGCACCATCTGGAGTAAAGACGTAAATCTCCTCCGCCAGATACTCTTCCTTAACAGACTCGACAAATTCCTTGGCATCGTCAGCCTGGTCTTGTAATTCCATCATTTCCTTGATCCAGTTCATACCAATCGCAGACTCTTTGCTGTTGACCTGACCTTTGATTCCTTTCTTATAAGCCCAGTGAGCCGCAACCCCGTACTCAGCAACTTCGTGCATTTCTTTGGTACGAATCTGGAATTCAATCGGTCCTTTTGGTCCATAGACAGTCGTATGGATAGACTGGTAACCATTGGCCTTACGGTTTGCGATATAGTCTTTGAAACGGCCTGGCATAGGTTTCCAAAGTTCATGCACATAACCCAGCATGGCGTAAACATCACTCTGGGTATCTAAGATACAGCGAATGGCAATCAGGTCATAAATCTCCTCAAAGCGTTTCTTCTTATCCTGCATCTTGCGATAGATAGAGTAGATATGCTTGGGACGGCCATAGATTTTCCCTTTTAGATTGCGTTCGGAAGTGTATTCCTCTAACTTTGTCACGACTTCATCGACCAAAGCCTCACGCTCTCTGCGTTTTTCCTTCATCATGTGAGTGATTTTGTAAAACTCAGTTGGGTTGAGATATCGGAAGGACAAGTCTTCCAACTCCCACTTGACGCTGGAAATCCCCAGACGATGAGCAAGTGGAGCATAGATTTCCATGGTTTCTCTGGAAATGCGTTCCTGCTTGTCCTTTCGTAGGTGGTTGAGCGTCCTCATGTTATGCAAGCGGTCCGATAATTTAACCAAGATAACACGGATATCCTCAGACATGGCCATGAGCATCTTGCGGTGATTTTCCGCCAATTGCTCCTCGAGTGATTTGTACTCAACCTTACCAAGTTTAGTCACCCCATCAACGATAACCCGAACATCATGACCGAACTCTCTCTCCAAATCATCCAGTGTCGCCTCTGTGTCCTCAACCACATCATGCAAAAAACCACAGGCAACGGTTACGGCATCCAGCTTGAGCTTAGCCAGAATGCCTGCTACCTGAATGGGATGAATAATATAGGGCTCGCCAGATTTACGATATTGACCACTATGGCATTCAACTGCATAAACCAAGGCTTTATGTACAAAAGCAACATCTTCTTTCGATAAATATTTTTGCGTTAAAGCGACAACCTCATCGCCCGACAAATTCACTTCTTTCGGCATTTATTTTCTCCAATTCTTCCTACCATTTTATCACTTTTTTAAGAATATTAAAACTAGAAAAGCCTGTTTTCATGCCTAGCCTAAGCAATTAAAAGAAAAACACTGCCAGATTTCTCTAGCAGTGTTTTGACATTTCATTTGGTTAGTAGACTGTTTTTTCAGTTTCTACATCGAAGAAGTGTGCTTTGTTCAAGTCAAATCCAAGCTCAACTGTTGCACCTGTTTGCAAGTAGTCACGAGCATCCACTTTGGCAACAAATTCATCTTTACCAACTTGGCAGTAAAGGTGAGATTCTGAACCAAGTAATTCTGATACAGAGATAGTTGCTTTTACAACTGATTCTGGGAATGTTTCAAGGAAAGCAGGTTCTGCATTCACGTCTTCTGGACGAATACCGAAGATCAATTCTTTTCCTTCGTAGCCTTTTTCACGAAGAACTTTCAAAGCACCTTCTGGAACTTTCAAGCGGAAACCGTCAGAAACAATTTCATTGCCTTCTAATTTCACATTGATGAAGTTCATAGCTGGGCTTCCGATGAATCCTGCAACGAACTTGTTAACTGGGTTTTTGTAAACTTCTTGAGGTGTACCGATTTGTTCAACACGTCCGATAGTACCTGTACCAGCAGGGTTCTTAGTTGCTGACATGATAACGATACGGTCTGCAAGTGTCATCGCTTCTGTTTGGTCGTGGGTTACGTAGATAGTTGTAGCTCCGATACGACGGTGAATCTTCGCGATTTCAGCACGCATAGATACACGAAGTTTGGCATCCAAGTTTGACAAAGGTTCATCCATCAAGAATACTTTTGCATCACGGACGATGGCACGACCCATGGCAACACGTTGACGTTGACCACCTGAAAGGTCAGCTGGTTTACGATCCAAGAATTCTTTCAAACCAAGGATTGCTGCTGCTTCTTGCACACGTTTGTCGATATCTTCCTTGCTGTATTTACGCAATTTCAAACCAAAAGCCATGTTGTCATAAACAGTCATGTGTGGGTAAAGAGCGTAGTTTTGGAAAACCATGGCGATGTCACGGTCTTTTGGAGCTACGTCGTTGACAACCACGCCATCGATAGATGCAGTACCTTCTGTAATGTCTTCAAGACCCGCAATCATACGAAGAGTTGTTGATTTACCACATCCTGAAGGACCTACGAAAACGATAAATTCCTTGTCTTTGATGTCCAAGTTGAAGTCTTCAACTGAGTAGTGTTCGCTGTTTGGATATTTTTTGTAAATATTTTTAAGATTTAATTCTACCATCGAGGTGAACTCCTTTTGTCTTTTGATAGTTTTATTATAGATGAAAACGCTTTACTTTTCTATGGCAAGGTGACCAAAAAAATAAAAAAGTTCTGTGCAACTTGCACAAAACTTTAGAGAATATCTGGTAAAATCAACTGATAACACAAGGTGAGATCTGTCAACTCCTTCAACTGAAGTCCTGTTAACTCTTCCCATTTATCAATCTTATATTGGAGAGAATTGCGGTGCAGATAGAGTTGCTGGGCTGTTTTAGTTAGGACAGCACTATTTTCCCAGAGAGAAAGAATGATTTCCTGAATCTGATCTTGGTCCAGAATCAACTGACGAAGGTAGTCTTTGATAATTCTATGGTCAACCAGTCCTTCCCCAAGACTCCAGAGATAGAGCTGTGAAAAAGTATGAACACCTTGATGACCTTGACGCCACCAAGCCTTAAACAAGTCCCGCTCTGCTTGGATTAAATCTGACAGAGCCTGATACCCAGTCTGAGACCAAACCTGCCCCAACATGATAGATAGACGAAGACCAAAGTCATACTCTACTGCCTCAATCGTATCGGATAAGATTGAGCGAACAGAAGTGTATTTATCTTGCTGGAGAACAAAAACATAGTCCTGAACTCCGACCTGCAATACTGTCTGACAGTTGGGAAAGAGAGTTTGCATCATGTCTAGCCAAGAGGATAGATTTTCCTGTTGGAAATAGGAAAGATGGCAATAAACCAGCTGAATCTTTTTGAAAGCTTGCGGTGCCTGCCCCTTCCCCTCGATCAGATAGGGATACCAAGGATTGAGCGAACGAGCCTGCTCCTGCTGGGTTAAAAGGGCAACCAGCTGCTTTTCACGCTCGCTGAGCCCAGCTTCCTCCAGTAAAATCCACTGCTTAGAAGCTAAAGGGAGAGTAAGATAGCCTGGTTTCTCTACTGGCTGATCTGAAATCTGAGCTTCAGGGAACCAGTCTTGTAATTCCTTTGCAATCATATTCTAGCCCTCCACTTTTTGGATGCACCAAGAAATTAAGGTCTCTAGACGCTCCACATTTTCAGTCAGATGGAGATAGCCCATCACTGCTTCAAAACCTGTAGACATGCGGTAGGTCACCACATCAGCATTTTTAGCCTTTGTGTGGCTATTGGTATTGCGACCACGTTTGTAGATTTCTTCTTCCTTTTCCGTCAGGACTTGCTCTTCTAACATAAGGGCAATCAAGCGAGCCTGAGCCTTGGCTGACACATACTTGGTCGCCTCTTGGTGGAGTTTATTGGGTTTGGTTATGCCTTTAAGGATGAGATGGCGACGAATATACATGGAGTAAACTGCATCTCCCTCAAAAGCCAACGCAATCCCGTTAATGAGATTGACATCAATCACGTGTCCACCTCACTCCATCCTTGGTGTCAAGTAGCTTAATTCCTTGAGCAGCCAATTGGTCACGGATTTGGTCTGCTGTCGCAAAGTCACGATTGGCACGCGCTTCTTGGCGTTTTTGGATTAAGGCTTCAATGTCTGCATCCAAAACTTCCTCAAGAAAAACAATCCCAAAGACCTCCAACATATCCGCAAGAGCTTCCTTAACACTTGCATCATAGTTGCCTGAGTTGATCCATTTGGCCATTTCAAAAACTACTGTGATACCATTGGCAGAGTTGAAATCCTCATCCATAGCGGCTACAAACTTATCTTTAAAGTCCTGTAACTCTTGAGCATCTACAGTCCCAGAAAATGGTTGCTCGTAGGTGTTCTTTAGATACTTGAGATTTGTCTCTGCATCACGCACTGCTTTTTCCGTAAAGTTGATAGGCTTACGATAATGTTGTGTCGCAAAGAAGAAACGAAGTACTTGCCCATCAAGAGTTTTAAGGGCATCATGTACGGTGATAAAATTCCCCAAAGACTTGGACATCTTGACATTGTCGATATTGACAAAGCCATTGTGCATCCAGTAGTTGGCAAAGGTCTTGCCTGTTTTGGCTTCTGACTGGGCAATTTCGTTGGTGTGATGAGGAAACTCCAGATCAGCTCCACCACCGTGAATGTCAATGGTATCTCCCAAAATCTCTGTTGACATGACCGAACACTCGATATGCCAACCCGGACGACCAGTTCCCCAAGGACTATCCCAAGAAATCTCGCTTGGCTTGGCTGCTTTCCATAAAGCAAAGTCTACAGGATTTTCCTTACGAGCCGTTTCTTCATCTGTACGACCTGAAGCACCCAGTTCCAAATCTTCCAAAGTTTTATTGGCCAATTTAGCATAGTTGTGGGATTTTTCCACACGGAAGTAAACATCCCCTTGACTCTCGTAAGCATAACCTTTTTCAATCAAGTCAGCGACAAAACGAATGATATCAGCCATAAACTCCACTACACGCGGATGGTGAGTCGCAGGTTTCACGCCCAAGGCCGTCACATCCTCACGAAAGGCAGCGATGTACTTGTCCGCAACCTCCTGAGGCGTGATGCCTTCTTCCTTGGCACGGTTAATAATCTTATCATCTACATCTGTAAAATTGGAAATATAATTGACCTCAAATCCCCGATACTCAAAATAGCGACGAACTGTGTCAAAAGCTACTGTTGAGCGGGCATTGCCGACATGGATATAGTTATAAACCGTCGGACCGCAGACATACATGCGAACCTTGTCCTCTTCAATGGGCACAAATTCACGTAGGCTGCGGGTCATGGTGTCGTAAATTTTAATCATGCGGTCCACTCCCTTCTCTATTTCTGACTTTTTCGGCTGAAAACCAGCTCTGCAAATGGGCCAAATTGTCTGAGGTTATCCAGTTGGTAAAAGCGCTGCCCTTCCTCTTGGGTAAAGAGGGGAACCCCCTTTCCTAGGATAAGGGGTGCTATCTGAATAATGAGGTGGTCGAAAAGATCCGCATCCAAGAGCGGTCCTACCAAGGAATTACCACCAATCACAAAGACATTTTTGCCTTTGTCAATCTGGCGAACAAAGTCCACCACATCCCCAGCTACTGGCTGGTAATTGCTAACAGGCAGGTGCCTATCATGCGTAAAGACATAGTTTTCCGTAGCTTGATAAAAACTTTCTACATCTTGCAAATCTTGGATTTCCTCAAAGGTCCGCTTGCCCATGATGGTGATATCCATTTGCCTGTAAAAATCATCATAGCCTGTATCCTCTACAGAACCAAGCTGATGCAGCCAGTCTATCCTGTGCTGGCTGTCTGCCAAGTAGCCATCCATGGTGATACAGCCGTAAAAATATACTGCCATTCTTGTAGTTACCTTTCTAGTTCCTTTGCTATTGTCAAAGCGATAGTGAAAAAAGTCATGGCATCAGCTGTCCGATCTTCATGGCGGGCATCCCAGGTTCGGTTATGATGATCCACATAGTCAGCTGTGTAGAAGAATTGATAGACCTTGGTCTTGCGAAATTGGCTCCAAGCCATGATAGCTGAAGCTTCCATGTCCACCACTTGGGCACCGGCAGCCAAGCGACGCTTGATCTTATCAGGCGTTTCCCGATAAAAGGCATCAGTCGTCCAAGACTTGGTGCGGATATGCTCGATGCAAGATTTGTTCAAGGCTCCTTCCATAGTTAAGAGCAAAGTTTCATCATAAGCTATCTCATCACTTGGAGGAGCGTAATGGTAACTTGTACCTTCATCACGTAGAGCTGAACTTGGTAGGATAATCTTATCTGCCTGAATAGACTGATCTAGAACTCCGCAAGAACCCAAAACAATAAAGTTCTTAAATCCTCTTGCTTTGAGTTCTTCTAAGAGACCTACAACCATTGGGGCTCCAATCGTAGCTATAGCAACTGCTACCTTTCTCCCATCTTTTTCATAGATATACCATGGAAGTCTGCCATTTAGATTGGTTAGATAGCCACCTTCGTAAATATCTTCAAACTGCTTTACTCGTTCAACGATTTCTCCATTAAAAGATAAAATAATCGTGTCACAGATTTCTCCACCACCACGAATACTTCGATCAGTTGGTTCGATAACAGCAGGTACATTTTCGAATTCTTCTAATAGCATTTTTCTACTCTTTCTCATTCAGATAAACTACCTGTGTCTGTTTGACAAAGCCGATTTTTTCATACAAGCGCTTGGCACCTACGTTGCTGTCCTCTACTGCAATCTGAAATTCCTTATCATTTTGCTCAATCAGTTGGTTGATAAGAGATTTTACGAAGTAGCTTCCATAGCCTTTTCCACGTTCAGGTTCCGATATTACCAAACCATAGAGGTAATTTGTATTAGTCGATAAATCTACCGTACAAGTTCCAATAACCTGACCGTCTTTTAATAAAATATATAGACGACTTTCTGGATCCTTCAGAGCTTCGGCGACATATCTATCCACAACTTCTCTCAATTCATGCTCCTCTGAAAATGCCTGAAATTTTAACTGGCTAATTTGCTCCTGATATGAACTATCTGCTAACAAAACTTCAAGATTGGAAAGTTTTGTTAACGGATAAGGTCTTCTATCCTTACCTAACCAGGTTTCTGTATCTTCATCCTCGACCAATCCCCAGTTGCTGACAAAATCAGGATGACGCTCTAGAAAAATACGTTCTGTCTGAAAAGTAACTGAACGAATAGGGAAAGAAGCCGTTTCTTTCTCAAAACTCGTAAACAAAGCACGCGCAATTCCCTGACGGCGATGATTTGGATGAACCAGTATCGTCACTTCCACATCTTGGTCATCAGCATAGACAGTTAATAGACCAACAAGTTCGCCTTTTTCATAATAAAGGAAAAAGGCGGGCATGTTTGGGTCAAAATTAAGCATGTTAGAAAGATAGGGATCACGATAAGTTCCATCATAGGCTTGGCAACAGTCAATTAGTTTTTTCGCTTCAAATAACTCTTCTTGGCTCAACTTATTTCTTGCTTGAATCATATAGGTATCCTCTACAACCCCGACGATCTGTGACTGGCTTCTTTAGCCTGCTCGAGTTTATTGACGTAGTACTCTCGTTTTTCTTCGACTTCGTGGATGATAGGCTCATCCTTCTGTCCATGAACGCGGACGATCTTAGCCGGAATACCGACAACTGTTACATCACTAGGTACATCTGCCACGACAACTGCTGCTGCACCGACTTTGGCATTTTCACCGATTTCTACTGGCCCGATAACTTGGGCATGGGCCGATATGAGAGCTCCTTTACGCACAGTCGGATGGCGTTTGCCACAGTCTTTCCCTGTCCCACCGAGAGTCACTCCGTGATAGAGAAGAACGCCTTTTTCAACAATCGCCGTCTCTCCAATCACCAGACCTGAACCATGGTCGATAAAAACACCTGAGTCAATCTGGGCACCCGGATGAATCTCGATTTGGGTCCAAAAGCGCCAAAACTGACTGTGCATCCGAGCCAGGAGTTTGAAGCCGTGCTTCCAGAGAAAATGCGAGAGACGGTGAGCCGCTAAGGCCTTGACACCTGGATAAGTCAGTAGAACCTCCAAAGTGGTGCGCGCCGCTGGATCATTTTCTTTTACAATATCAATGGTTTCGCGCCACCATCCCATACATTTCTCCTTTTCTTATTCTGAATCTTTTGGTGTTTCTGTAACTTCTTTCTTAGGTTTGTGGTCCTTGTGATGACGTGGACGGTGAGGTCTCTCAGACTTTTCGCCCTTTTCATCATGCTCAGGTTTTGGTGGACGAGGAAGAAGAGCTTTCATAGAGGCATCGATACGGCCTTTTTCATCAATCTTGATAACCTTAACATCAACTTCATCGCCGATAGCTACCAAGTCTTCTACACGGTTGGTACGAGTCCAAGCCATTTCAGAAATGTGCACAAGTGCATCTGTCTTATCAAAGAGGTTGACAAAGGCACCAAATTTCTCGATACGAACAACCTTGGCATGGTAAACTTCATCCACTCTAGCTTCACGAACCAAACCAGCAATGATTTCTTTTGTACGGTTAATGGCATCTTGGTCACTAGAGTAGATAGATACATTACCTTCCTCATCAATATCAATCTTAACGCCTGTTTCAGCGATAATCTTGTCGATGGTTTCTCCACCCTTACCGATGACAATCTTGATCTTGTCGACATCAATCTTGATGGTATCAATTTTCGGTGCAGTTGGAGCCAATTCTGGACGAACTTCTGGGATGGTTGCTTCGATGACATCAAGAATTTCAAAACGTGCTTTCTTTGCTTGAGCAAGAGCTTCTGTCAAGATTTCTGCAGTAATCCCTTGGATCTTGATATCCATTTGAAGGGCTGTAATCCCGTCACGAGTACCGGCAACCTTGAAGTCCATGTCTCCAAAGTGGTCTTCCAAACCTTGGATATCTGTCAATACTGTATAGTTATTTCCATCTGAGATAAGACCCATAGCAATCCCTGCTACTGGCGCCTTGATTGGCACACCACCAGCCATAAGGGCAAGAGTTCCCGCACAGATAGAGGCTTGAGATGAAGAACCGTTTGATTCTAATACTTCAGCTACCAAGCGAATCGCGTATGGGAATTCTTCCAAACTTGGCAAGACTTGAGCAAGGGCACGCTCACCAAGAGCACCGTGACCAATTTCACGACGACCAGGGGCTCCGTAACGACCTGTTTCCCCTACAGAGTATTGAGGGAAGTTATAGTGGTGCATAAAGCGTTTCTTGTACTCTGGGTCCAAACCATCGATGATTTGAGTTTCTCCCATCGGAGCCAAGGTCAGGACTGAAAGGGCTTGAGTTTGGCCACGAGTAAAGAGACCTGAACCGTGCACACGAGGTAAGAAGTCAACAACCGCATCCAAAGGACGGATTTCATCAACCTTACGACCATCAGGACGCACCTTATCTTCTGTGATCAAACGGCGCACTTCAGCGTGTTCCATTTGTTCCAAGATTTCAGCCACATCACGCATGATACGGTCAAATTCTTCGTGATCTGCATATTTTTCTTCATAAACAGCAGTCACTTGGTCTTTAACTGCTTGAGTTGCAGCTTCACGAGCCAATTTTTCTTCTACTTGAACCGCTTTTTGGAGGTCGCTGTTGTAAGCTGCAATGATTTCAGCTTGCAAGTCCGCATCCACATGAAGCAATTCCACTTCTGCTTTTTCCTTACCGACAGCAGCAACGATTTCTTCTTGGAAGGCAATCAATTCTTTGACTGCTTCATGCCCTTTGAGAAGAGCTTCCAACATGATTTCTTCTGACAATTCTTTGGCACCAGACTCAACCATGTTGATAGCGTGTTTGGTCCCAGCTACTGTCAATTCAAGAAGCGAACGCTCTGCTTGTTCTTGACTAGGGTTGATGATGATTTGGCCGTCAACATAGCCCACTTGTACCCCAGCAATTGGTCCGTCAAACGGAATATCTGAGATAGAAAGTGCCAAGGATGAACCAAACATAGCCGCCATTGGAGCAGACGCATTCTCATCGTATGAAAGCACTGTATTGATTACTTGTACTTCGTTACGGAAACCTTCCGCAAACATAGGACGGATCGGACGGTCAATCAAACGCGCTGTCAAAGTCGCATCTGTTGAAGGACGTCCTTCACGTTTCATAAAGCCACCAGGAAACTTCCCAGCCGCATACATTTTTTCTTCGTAGTTGACTTGAAGTGGGAAGAAATCCCCAGTTGCCATCTTCTTAGACATAACGGCCGCAGTCAAGACAGTTGACTCACCGTAACGCACGACAACAGAGCCATTTGCTTGCTTAGCAACCTGACCAGTCTCTACGATTAACTCACGACCCGCAAAAGTCGTTTGAAACACTTGTTTTGTCATTTTAATCCCCTTTGGATTGATGAAATTATACGCCTTGCCTACAAAGATCAAGATACTAAGGTCGCAAAAAGCAAAGTAAAAATAGGAAACTGGCGAAGTCTTCGATGAAGACAAGACAGTTTATCTTTTTTACACAGCTTTTCGGCCGAGTTCAATTTTCAAGATACTAAGCCGTTAAGCAACTCAAAGGAAAATAGGAAATCGAACGACGGAGCGACTGCTCCTAGATAGATTTATCTTTTTCCATAGAGTTGTAGGCGTGTTCAGTTACTCAAGATATTTTGGACATTTAAAGTTGAGTTTTTGCAACCTTAATAACTTAAATACCCTCATCTTTGTATCAAGTACGTACAGAGTCTATTTTATCATATTTTTCTTAAAAAGTGCGGGCTTTTCTATTAAAAAGGAACCATTCCCCCATGAAAAGAGGAATGGTTTGTTGTTTATTTTATTTAGCGAATTCTTTAGCTCTCACAACTGTCATTTTTCATTAAAAAGCAAGTAAATGACAAGCTGTCGTCTCAGTGGTTAAAGTAAGGTTAGTCTCGCTAACGTTACAGGCAAACTGAAAGACCAAGGCTTGCAGTTTAGCCATGAAATCGAAGATTTGCTGCGGCCTAACCACTTTAGACGAAGTGCTAAAAGAATCGATTATCCTAAAGACTGATGATTAAACAAGGCATGGGTTGCTTGGTGGATGTATTTTGCTGTTTCAGCATTGTTCATGGTGTAGAGATGCACACCTGCAACATCCTGGGTTACCAAGTCCACGATTTGATCCACTGCATAGGCAAGCCCTGCTGCTCTGAGCGACTCTGGGTCATGCTCATACTTGTCTAAGATGGCTTTAAATTTGCGTGGAAGATGGATATTCTCACAAGTCTTCAAGAGACGAAGCGCTTGGTTACGGTTAAGAATAGGCATGATTCCCGCATGAATGGGAACATCAATCCCTGCCAAGGTACACTTATCTTGGAAATCATAGAAGCGCTCATTGTCAAAGAAAAGCTGCGTTACGAGGCTTGAACAGCCTGCATCCACTTTCTTCTTGAGATTTTGAATATCCGAGATCTGGTTTGGTGAATCTGGATGTCCTTCTGGATAACAAGCACCAACAATATCAAAGTGAGGGGCTTGTTCCTTGATGAACTCAATCAAATCCGTTGCGTAGCGGAAATCCTTTTGCGGTTCCACATCAGGGATGATGTCCCCACGTAGAGCCAATATTTTTCGCACACCAACCTTGTCCAAGTCCGCAAGTGTCTCTGCAACCTTCTCCTTGGTCAGATAGATAGCTGGCAAGTGGGCAATAGTTGGAATCGCCAAGTCATTCTGGATAAAGTCAGCCAAACGAACCGTTGTTTCCTTGATATTGAATTTATTATTGCTGGCGGTCACACTGATAAAGTGCGGTGTCAGCTCCCGCATATCCTGCAAGGCTGAAATAATTTTATCATTACCCACAGCTGGGTTTGGAGGGAACACTTCAAATGAAAGTGACGGAGTTTGGCGTGACATAGTCATTATCCTTTTCTTTTTGATTTCATGATTGCTGAGCCAGCTTGGGCCAAGCAGTTCCTTGATCAGTCAGTGTCACGAGCGAAATCTTATCTTACAATTTCTCGCGCGCAGCTTTTGCTGCTTCGACAAGGCGGATCAAGCTTTCTTTTGTTTCTGGAATACCGCGTGTTTTCAAACCACAGTCAGGGTTGATCCAAACTTTCTTGCTTGGTACTTTGGCAAGGATAGCATCGATTGTGTGGTCGATTTCGCCTTCATTTGGCACACGAGGTGAGTGGATATCGTAAACCCCAGGTCCCACTTCTGTTTGGAAGTTTTTCGCTTTGAGTTCGTCCAAGATTTCAAGGTTTGAACGGCTTGCTTCAAAGGAAATAACGTCCGCATCCATGTTGTCGATGGCTGGGATGATATCTGTAAATTCTGAGTAACACATGTGGGTGTGGATTTGTGTGTCTGGCGCTACTGTTGAGTGTACCAAGCGGAAGGCAGGAATAGCCCAGTCAAGGTAGTCTTCGTACCAGTCGCTACGACGGAGTGGCAATTTCTCACGAAGAGCAGCTTCGTCGATTTGGATGATTTTCACACCTGCAGCTTCAAGGTCAAGAACTTCATCCTTGATAGCAAGGGCGATTTGAAGAGTTGAGTCCTTGATAGAGATGTCTTCACGTGGGAATGACCAGTTGAGGATGGTAACCGGTCCAGTCAACATCCCTTTGACAGGTTTGTCTGTACGGCTTTGAGCATAGCTAGACCATTTGACAGTGATTGGGTTAAGACGAGTCACATCACCCCAGATGATTGGTGGTTTCACCCCACGCATACCGTATGATTGTACCCAACCATTCTTAGAGAAGAGGTAACCTGACAAGTTTTGACCGAAGTACTCAACCATGTCGTTACGCTCGAACTCACCGTGTACCAGCACGTCAAATCCAACTTCTTCTTGCCATTTGATCCATTCGTCGATGGTTTCAGCAAGGAAGGCATCGTATTCTTCTTGGGTCAATTCACCCTTACGGAAGGCCAAGCGTTTGGCACGAACTTCCTTAGTTTGAGGGAATGAACCGATGGTTGTTGTTGGAAGAGCTGGAAGTTTGAAGGCTTCTTCTTGGATCGCTTCACGTTCTGCAAAGGCTGGCAAACGAGTGTAGTCTGCGTCAGTCAATCCAGCGATGCGCGCACGAAGTTCTGCATTTTCACCCACACGTTCAGTCGCAAAGAGTTCTTTATTAGCAGCAAGTGCTTCTGCGCCTTGACCATTGCGGATAGCATCCAAGTCACGAAGTTCTTCCAATTTTTCAACTGCAAAAGCAAAGTGGTTCAAGATAGCTGGTTCAAATTCTTCATTAGCTGTTGTAAATGGCACATGAAGAAGTGAGCATGAGCTTGTCAAAACAATGTTTTCAGCTGGGATTTGCTCAAGAACAGCCAAGCTCTTTTCATAGTTATTACGCCAGATATTTTTACCATTGACGATACCTGCATAGAGAGTCTTGTCAGCTGGGAAGCCACCTTTAACGAGTTCAAGAGTTTTCTTACCTTCAACGAAGTCAAGACCGATGGCATCAACTGGCAAGTTCACAAGGTCAGCGTAGACATCACGAACGTCACCGAAGTAAGTTTGAAGCAAGACTTCAAGACCTTTTTTATCAGCCAAAAGCTTATTGTAGATGTTCAAGAAGAGAGCTTTTTCTTCAGCTGTCAAGTCTTTTACAAGAGCAGCTTCGTCCAACTGGATGCGAGTCGCACCAAGTTCCGCCAATTTAGCAAAAACTTCTTGGTAAGCAGCTACAAAGCTATCTACGAAGTCTTCTGCTTTCACGCCTTCTTCAAAGTCTGACAATTGAAGGAAAGTGAATGGTCCTACAAGGACTGGACGAGTGTTGAGACCAAGTTCTTTTGCTTCTTGGAATTCGTCAAAGATCTTGTGACCTGCAAGTTTGACTTGAGTGTCTTTTTCAAATTTAGGTACGATGTAGTGGTAGTTGGTGTTAAACCATTTCTTCATCGGAAGGGCACGCACGTCCCCTTTTTCTCCTTGGTAACCACGAGCCAAAGCAAAGTAGCGCTCAAGGTCAGACAAGTCCAAGTTTTGAACAGAAGCAGGCACCACGTTGAAGAGGAAAGCTGCATCGAGGAAGTTGTCATAGTGAGAAAAGTCATTTGATGGGATTTCAGTGATGCCTTTTTCTTTGACAATGTTCCAGTGTTTAGCACGCAAATCTTTTGCTGCGGCAAGGAGTTCGTCTGCTGAGATTTCTTTTCTAAAGTATTTTTCAGTTGTAAATTTTAATTCGCGGAATTCGCCCAAACGAGGGAAACCGATGATTGTAGTTGACATGATGTGTCCTCCAAAATTTGTTGTTGAAACTATCTTAACAGAAAAGAATCTGTCTGTATAATTGTAAATAATTAGGCTTTGATATAGTTTGAAACTATATCACTCTTTTAGTCAAAAGAAAAAGACTTGAAACAAATGTCTCAAATCCTTTGTATAGCTTGTTTTATAGCTATATTTTAGTTAGAATGCTCAAACGAGCTATTTATGTTTCTTATAAGTGACTATGACTTGTTATTAGAAAAGACTATAGGTTGGTTTTCTTTTGTAATTCTGATATTTCCCTGAAAAAGTGCGGACGGGAGGTAAAATTGTTCTGTGGATGATTTTAGCCAACCAAGTAATCTCATCTCTATCAACTTTTTTCCTGTTCAAGTGGGACGACTGCTAGTGTCTTTCCTAAACTGGCTAAGACTTTTAAGACCGTATCCAACTGAGGACTAGTCTTTCCTGTCTCCATCCTAGCAATCACAGGCTGGCTCACTCCACTAAGTTCTTCTAGCTTTTTCTGGCTGATTCCTTGTTCATGTCTGGCCTCAATCAACTCACTCATGATAGCCACTCGCATATCACTTTCAAGGATTTCCTCCTTGGTAAAGAGTTCTAACCGGACATCCTTCCAGTTACTTCCAATAGCACTATTCTTCATCACTTAACCCTCTTTCTTTTAAGTCCTTCAGTTCACGCTTGGCTTTTTCAATTTCTCTCCTAGGAGTTTTCTGAGTTTTTTTGACAAAATGATGTAAGAGAACAAAACTCCCATCAAGCCACGCTACAAATAAAATCCTATCCTTAAGAGGTCTTAGTTCCCAAATCTCATCTTCCAAATGTTTGATATAGGGTTCACCAGTTCTAGTCCCATGCTGACTAAGCAACTCGATATAGTCGTTTAGTTTATTGAGTTTGATACGACTATCCTTACTCTTCTTTCTAGCCAATTCTCTCATATAATCTAAGACTGGCTCGTTTCCATTTTTGTCCTTATAGAAGTAAATCGTATGCACCAAGTAGCCTCTTTCTAATTCAATTATAACTCAAAAGTTATTAAAAGTAAATTCTAATCCCCATAAAAAGAAGACCTTAGAATCATTTTAAAGGTCTCATCTTTATTATTCGAAAAAATTACGAGAAGAGTTATAGTGTGGAGCTAATCCTGACTCTTACTCCAGCTCAATGCCTTTCTCTCGGAGATTATCTAAACACTCCTCATAGTATCCTGCGTCATGCTCACTGTAGATAGGATTGCCTAGCTTCTCCTCAGGCAAGTCTTCATAAGGAGGGCAGGTTTTGCCACGGTAGTTCTTGTCCAGCCACTCTGGACTGACATTATAGCCACGGTCAGCCATCTCCTCCATGATCAAGCGATGATAGGCATAGAGACGATAGGGCGAGTGAGTAAAGACATAGTCAACCGTCGCATGCTTTCTGCCCCATCCATTGCCACGCAGGGCGCAACACTCTCGATGTTGTCCCAAAAGTTGGGGACGGGGAAGTTGTGAAATCAAAGCCTCATGCCAAAGTCTCATGGGTGTCTCCTTTCAGTAAAGTCGAATGTTGCAAGTAGGTATTAGGATAGCGTTCCAGCAACTCTCTAGTCTTAGCAATCAAGTCTTCCTTGGAAGCCTGACCAAAGCGGTAGCGGTCCAGCAAGAGCATGTAGTCCTTGCGCTCAGCATCTGTCGCTTTCTTTTTGAAATAGCCCCAAATATGCTGAAAGGCATTGCAAACCTGACCTCTATGTTCCGGAATCTGGCAAGCACGGTCAATGAGGTTTTGAACATGGCTGACCTCCACCTGTTCATTCTTCAAGTATTGGCGAATGTCATTATAAATATTGCTGGAATGGCTCAAAACGAGGTATTTGTTTCTAGCCCAGAGTTGCTGACACTGGGATTTTTGGTTAGTTTCCATCTTTCTCCTTGTTTTCTATCAGTTTCCAGGAAATACGGAAACAAAAATTAATTTAATTTTTTTAAAAAATGAGCATGCGCTAACTATTTCTTGAATTATAAAATTAACAATACCATGGCATACAATGAGGGATTCCCCCATTCTTATAGGGGGTAACTTTCTCTTTACAATAATGGTAAAGTTCTGGGATTCTATTTTCATTTAAGTAGGATAATAATGTTTCTAAATCATCAAAAATTTCACCATTAAAATAAAACATAGGTAGTAATAAAGCATCTTCGTTTTCATTACGTGTGAACAATTCCAATGCCGAAAAGCCATCAGAATACCCCAGATCATAGTAAGCTCGTAAATACTCATTTTCACTCATTCTTTTGTTATATAAATACAAATANCTATGAACAACGTCATGAGTATAATTTGGCATTAATACTCTTCCTGATTTTTCATCAGCTATACATCTTTGAAAAGCATGTATCATACCATCTTGGTATGCAACTGTCAATAATAGTTCGGGATACTCTTGCAAAATTTCATGAAACTTTGCATCATCCATCCAACTTAAGTGTGCATTTATTAAAATTTCATTTGCTTCTTCTGCAAAACGATATACCATACTGTCAATCAGAGTTCCTTGATGAATAAGTTCATTTTTCAAAGACTTAACAAAAAATGTTCCATCAGTAATAATCGGAATTATATTTTTAGGGTGCTTCTCCAACCACTTTTCATCAATTGTAACTAAATAAAATTGATTTGCAAACTGTCCCAAATCATCTGAAAGAATCTCAATAATTTTATTCAAGTCTTCATCACCGAAAGAAAAACCTACAAAGACTACTGTTTTTGTTGATAAGATAGTTTTTAATCTATCCCCAATAGGTTTTGTTGACAATTTTTGATAGCAATTTTCATAGTCCTCCTCAGTTGCAATAATTGAACCTATATTTTTTATAGAACCATGAATTTTAAAAACCCTTTTATCAAATGTATCCCACAAAGCAACATCTTCATTATAAATAATTGGAAACATATCACAATTATCTTCAAACAAAGTATCCCAATTAGTTGTTATTACAGTTCCAATCTGCGGAATTCTAGCAACTTCTTTGTGAAATTCTGAAGCAATACCATATAGCTCCGGAAAATTTTCTATCATTTGAAATCTGTTATTTATCCTTTTAAATAGTTCTTTTCTACCATTTGCGACATTTTCACAAAACAAACTCATTAACTTAGAAAAGGATAGATTTTCATCTACTTCAATATGATTTTTATATTCCAACACATTTTTTATATCCGTATAAAATGAAGTAGGCATAACTTTTTTTGACTCCGTACTTATACCTGCACCACAGAATAATACTAAATCTCCCTTAATTGCTGCTTGAATGACATCATCAGGCAACGTAAAATCATTATCATTGTTACATTCTCTACACCCTTCTATAAATTTTCCTTTAATTTTTACCATCATTTCTACTCCACAATTTTGTCAAAATAACATCATCACTATTCGGTCTAATTATTTCTTCTTTATCTACTTTCACAAATACTGGAACTTGAATAGCATTACCAGTAATTATAACCTCTCCTTTACCTAAACTAGGAATTTTATTAAAGGAAGTTTTATCCAACGTAGGCATAGTATTTCCCAACATTCGTAAATCATTGTCATTAACCAATCTATGAATGAAATAATTATGAACTTGTGAAAGAATAGTCGGTGAAATATCTGCTGGTCGTTGACTAGATATAGTTAAGTAGAAACCAAATTTTCGCCCTTCCTTAATGATTTCCTCAAAAATATTCAATCTGTAGTCCTGCCAAGTATCTCCTACAGAATGATTTTGAGCATTTAAAATATTATGTGCTTCATCAATAATTAAATGACTAGTACATGTAACATCGTCTCGATTTATATTCTCTTTCTGTTTATCATAAACCATTTTTGAAATAAGCATTGGAATTAGTCTGGTAATCTCCTGATTAGCATGTACGAGATTAATAATATTTAGACTGGAAAAATCTCCATCAATACTCTCTTTAACTTCAACAACTTTTTTCAAACTATTTAGAGCTGTATCAATTCTATGAAATAAAGGATTAATATGCTCAATGTTTGTTGATTTCCAAGCTGATTGATGTACTTTTTGAAAATCAAGATGAAACTTCAATTTGTCAATTTCTGGGAGTGCGTCAAATTTATTACATAAAGCTTCTTCAATTTCATTAATTCGTAGATAATGTATTTCGGAGTTTTCTATTGGAGTATTCGCATTAATTATATAGCAATCTACACCGTTCCTCTTTGTAAAATAGGATTCATATGCAGAATTGTAATACAAATTACTTTTTAAGACAGTAAATAAATCACTGTTAATGTATTTCTCTGCAATCGATGTCCAATTATCTTTAGAATCCAAACTCGCAGAATTCCCAGTAGTTAAAATCTTTTTCAATGTTCCCACAACAAATCTTGCAATACTAGTACCATCAAATTTATTCTCCTCCCATATTTTAAGCGCTTTTCTCAAAAATGGCACTTGTGTAGCTATTGTTGCTCCAAATAGGATTGACAAAATATCAGGATCAAATAAATAATCTGAAGTGATTGGAATTTTATTATTGGTTTGATTTCTAGTATCTATATCAAACACCTTCTTATTTTCTGTGACATCAAAACTATCATCTTTTGTATATTCACCATTAAAATCAATAACATAGAATTTTGAAAGCTCTAAAATTTTTTCTCTATAGTCAGACCGAAATAATTCTAAAAATAACTTATGCAATGTATTTGATTTACCGCTACCAGTATTCCCAAAAACACCAATATGGGAGGCAAAAATTTTATTAATTGATAAAGGGATAACTTGACCTTCTAAGATTGATTTTCCAATAGAAATTGTCGGCTCAGACGTATTAATCCCATATATTAATTCTAAGTCTTTTTTTGAAGTAATACATACTTCATTACCAATCATAGGTACATATTGACTTGTTACTTGAAATTCACCTTTTTCAATAACACCTTTAGTCTTCAAATGAACAATTCGATTTATAGAATTCTTTGAAAATCGATTGTCAAATTCTGTACTTCGAATTGTATTTTGCTGATCAGCAACTTTCTCAGTAACAACCGAAGCGATGATTTTTACATTATTCTGCAAAATTGTCAAAAATGCACCAATTTTAGCACCTTGTAAAATATCTCCATACCATAAATACTCTGCATCATTAGATAGTTGATACATTCCAACTTGAGAAATATCACCGTCAACCCCTACAATTACACCTAATTTTTTCACATCACGATTCATTTTACTTCTTCATCCTCGATGATAAATAACTCTGTCAAACTACTAATATCAAAATTTCCACTTGTATTCAAAATGTTCTTATTTTCAGATTCTAAAGCAGTTGGTATCACTATCTGAAGATTCCTAGGAATATTATCAAGAGACAAATTATTCTTAATAACCTCAAAATCACTATCAGCATAGCAAAATATATAAATCATTAATTCTGGATTCTTTAAGGACCTCCTTACCATCTTTGCAATATGATCATCTTGAAACGAGAATCCTACAACAATTAATACTGATTGAGGTTTATCTAACTCTAGTTGGAATACTCTTAACATATCATGAAAATGATTGTTAAGATATGTTTCCTGTCCTTCAAGTCCGGTAGGCTTAACAACTACTGGTTGATCGACAACATACGGTCTTATTAAAATCTGATTATTTTCACCTTTTTCCCAATTCATAGACCCATGAGGTTTAATTAAAGAAATTGATGGAAGCTCATTTAAATAATTTTCATTTAATCCTCTATACGCCACACTTTTATTATAATTAGAACTATCTAACACTTTATGGAAATAACCGTTGCTCCCATCATTAAATATAAAGTTCTCATTTTTCATTAATAGATCCAAAGAATTTTCAATAAATAAATCATAATTTGTAGTAAAAATACTAACACTCTTTGAAACCGTTCTAGAATTTGAAGTGTAAAGCAATGTAATTACTTTTTCTAAAAACTTTACATATCGTTCCAATACAAAACCAATATTATTTTCAAAGGTATTGAAATTCTTCAGCTCAGTAAAATAATCTGTTGAATACAAAGTCTGTTTATCCATATTTTCAACAAAATACTTGATTCTATCATTATGTTCCCAAAGCAAAAAGGAACTCACTTTCCATATATGATTTTCTAAATTAGCATTTGCATCTTCTTTACTTACAGTCATACCTTTATCATCTTTTGAAAAGAACTTCATTAAAGGAATAGCTGGATTTGATACTCCTGAACCAATTAAAATATTCAAGTTTTTTGTTAGTATATTTCTTTTAAATTGTTCCACATTAAAAATTATATTTTCCATAGTATTTTCCTTTTATTAACCAACGATAGAAATACAACTATCTTTTTTTAACATAAAATGTAGACTAACATTATTTTTACACTTAGATTATATCATAGAACAGCAAAAAAACGCCTTTAGATAATAATATATCTAAAGACGTTTATTTTTATCCTGCTACTTGTTCTGCTTCTTCTACTTTAACTTTCTTATCCTTCTTACTCGAACCAGTCAATCGACGTTTACTATCTCGGATTGTATTGAGGTCCTTGAGGAGTTTGGTCAGGTGCTCTTTTTCTGGATAGGCTTCTGCGCTGGCTGCGGTATAGCGCATAAAGAGGTCGTAGATACTGGTTAGTTCGGTGCGGACTTGTCTGGTCTTGCCGACTTCCTTAGCAGACTTATGAGCACGCGCCTGACTTTCCACCTTATCATATTCCTCTTGCGCACTGATCACCGCCGTCAGCATAGGGGTTAGTCCTAGGCTAGTAACTGCCGTCTGGTAGGGTTCTTCGCTGAGCGTTTTGAGCAGACTCTTGATTTCTGCCGTTTCCACATCATTGCTATGCTTGGTGATATCCTTGTACTTGGCAAAGACTGGTTTCAAAGTCTCATGGGCTTCTTTGAGTTTGGTCTCCTTGATCTTAGCAAATCCTCGATGAAGAGTAAAGAGACCGACTAGGGCACTGTCACGATTGCGATCGACTTCGGTCAGGTTCGTCGCCTCTTTCTTTTCTACGATAGCTAGTTGAGCTTGGAAGTCTGCTAGCTTGCTCTTGAAGGAATCGAGATGCTTGCTATACATAGACTCGTCCTTATGTGCCTTAGCAAAAACTTCTAGTAGTTGACCCGTGTCTACCATGAGACTCTCAAACTCACGGTTGGTAAAGTTGGTATAGCTTAGCGGACGGATGGTAAATGTTTTTGTCATGATGATAACCTTTCTATTTAACGAATCATTTAGTTTTTTCTTTATCAAATAAAGACTGGATTAGTTCTGGAAGATAGACCTGTTTTTGATTTGTTTTTACAATGCTTCCTTGTCTATCAGGTTGAATCAAAGGTCTATCCTTTCCTACATAGACTTGAAGCAATACACAGACCAAAAATAGGAGTCCCCACAGAGGAAGGTCCGATAGGATACTCTCCTCATTTTCTTTATCTCTCTTCATCAGATTTTCTCCTTTAAGTTGATAAGAAAATTCTAACAAATAGCAAAGAACTTAGGACACTCATCCGCTCAACTGTCTGCTTTATCATCCCAACAGCACTTTTTCAATCTATTTCTTACTTTTACAGGAGAATTTAGTCATTTCCAAAACAAAAAATCTCTATCTGACTGGAAACATATCTGTCTGTCAGCTAGAGACTCTTACTATTTTTAGATTTTAATTTTTCTTGCTTTAGAATACATCTAAACTTTAGGAAAGAGGACTATTCGAAAGTTCGAAGACCTCAAAACTTTCTCAGATATACTATCCGAAGCTTAGAATGCTCATAAATTTATGTATTTCTTGCCATTCTAAGTTTAGAATGCATATAAGCTTTAGTAAATTCATATCTTCGAAACTTCGAATAGCTACCTCCCCTACTCCAACTGGCTTTTAACCTTCTTCTTAGTCAAGATACGGTCATTTTTGTTAGAGAGAGCTTTGATACGAGCTTCGAGAAGGATTTTCCGTCCGGCCTCTGTTCGTGTGTAGACGAGGTGATAGCGTCCGATAGTTGGCGTCAGAAAGTCAAGGAATTTCTGTGCTTCTTCCTTGCGCTTGTCAAAAAGGCTAGGCACGGCATAGTAAGGTGATTGACCTTGTAGGACTTTCTCTGCCTTCAAGAGATAGCGCTGGTTATCCACTGGAGCAAAGAACTCTCCCACAGTCTGCGCAAACAACTCCTTGTCCCTCATGCTTCCTCCCTTGAGATAGGCGAAAACCATATAGTTGTCCTTGTCCTCCTCTACCTGAACACGGGATTGATCGTCTATTAGATGCCCCGAATCTAGCAGAGCCTTTCGGATCTGCTCACCAAGGAATTGCATACGCCTATAGGGGCTTTTATAGAGGAGATAGCGTGATGTAGCAAAAGCTAGAAAGAGGAGACAGGCTGCCGTAAGCCACCAAACTCTAATCAGTCTCAATCTAAACAACAAGAACAATAAATCCACTGCTAGGAGCAACAAAGACATGCGAACCCATTTTAATGCATCAAACTGGAGCATGATTGGAATCTTCTGTTGTTGAGCAGCGACTTCAGTGACAATCTCAAATTGATCTGCCACTACGAGAGCATCTTGCCATTTTTTGCGCAAGCCTGCTCGATCCTTGGAGAGACTCTTAACTCGCTCATTATACTCGCTGATTTGCTTTTTCCTAAAGGGGGGCTTTGGAAAATCCAAACGATCCAAACCGGTCTCAATACTCTCCTGATTATAGGCCAAGCCAAGAAAATGCTCCATCCGTCGCGACAAGGTCTGCAGATCCTGATTGCTATCTAGCGTCGGTTCTTCTCCAGAGAGAGTAATGAGCGGCTCTGGTTGAATGGCTACCAAATGCCAGATATTGCTAGTCTTTTCTGGATGTCCTTGCCAGGTACGAATGGCACGTCCACGCATCTGATTACTCAGCATAAAGCTCCCCACAAAACTTCCAAGGATTAAAGAATTGACACAAGGGGCATCCCAACCCTCTCCGAGGAGAGATTTGGTTCCAACTAGGACTTGGATCCGACCGCGTTGGAAAAGTTCCGTCACCGCCACTACAATACCCTTAGCCGTACTAGGGAATCCCACCAGCACATAATCCTCTTGGTCTAACTGACCAATAGACGAAAAACTAAGATGAACCTGAGGCAAGAGTTCCTTCAACTCTGCTGCCACATTGGTGGGAAGAATAACGACACTCCCTGACAAGACAGCCAAAGATACAGATATCTCATGCTCCTGAGCTTTCCGACGAATACTTTCAAAATAAGTAAGAACCCCCAACTGAGAAATGGTTGCCTGATTATCTCCCAGATAGGTGGCAAAATCCTTGCGAATATAGTCAGCTAAGACGAGTTGTCGCAAATCCCGTCCCATACTCTTATACTCAGTCAGAAAAATATCTGCAATACCAGACAATTTCCCCAAAGACTGATTTAAAATCTTGTCCCTAGACTTGGACTTGACTAGAAAAACCTGTCGCTGTTCGATCAACCCCCGTGCTTTCAAATTGGATTCTAACTTTTCCCTAAATCCATTTGGATCCTCATACCAATCTGGAGTTTGATAGAGAACGCTCTGCAACAACAGCTCGAGCCAGTAGGAATTCACCTGAGGCAGACGTTTCGCCCCCAAAAGATTCTCTAAAGAGTCAGGAATGGTCAAGCCCTGAGAATGCATAAAGATTAAAATAGCCGACAAGTACTTAGGGTCTTCTAGTAGAACATCGGATGAAATGTCTCCTTTGAGTACCTTTGAACCTGACACTAGAGCTTGAAAGTCAGGATTTACCAAAAGCTGGTGGATATACTCCCACTTTCTATCTTCAAACAGCATGATGTGTTCCGACTCTTCAGCTGTTGGTGAACAGATATAGACAAAATCCTGATGAGGGCAAAGAGTGGCTTCCTTGACTAGTTCGGGTACCGTGATTTCTTGGTCAATTTCCCCACACATACGGATATAGCGTTCCCAGAGTTCAGGCTCGCTGTCATAAGGTGGTGTCGCTGTCAGGGAGATGACTTGCAGCTGTTCATACTGCTTGCGAAAGGCTTCCAGACTTTTCCACCATTCATTGCGCAGGTGGTGGCATTCGTCCAAGCAAAGAGTCGCAACTTTCTGGGCTTTTAGACTTGCAAGCAAATCAAATCCTACAAAATCCTCTACGTCTCCTTCTTCTTGTGATTGCAATTGGTTCATGGCGCTATGAAAAGCCTGATAGGTCACAATCGTTAGTGCCTTCATCTCCTTTAAGTTTTGGGAAACGAGATCTGAAATCTTCTGTTCGTTCTCTAAAAAGGCTGTTTGAATCCTGTCCACCCATTGTTCACGAATGGTGACAGTTGGAACCAAGATAAGGGCTGGATTGCCAAAACGAGCGATTAGCTCGATACCAATGGTGGTCTTGCCGGACCCTGGTGCCGCCACTAGGTGAACATGCCTATCTGCTTGATAGTCTTGAAAACGATCCAAGACCTGTTTTTGGTATTTTCTCCATCTTCCTTTAAAATTTAAATCTAACATTTCTTTCACCGTTATATCTCTTGACTTACTTCTTTAATTGTACCACACTTATATAAAAAGCAAGATAAGGAATCAAATTAGTCTTTATAAGAAAAATATGGTATAGTAGAATCATACTATCTATAAGGAGTTTCTATGTCACAGCATAAGCAAATGAAAGCTGTTTCTCCCCTTCTACAGCAAGTCATCAATATTTCGTCTATCGTCGGGGGAGTCGGCACTTTGATTTTCTGTATTTGGGCCTATCAGGCGGGTGTTTTACAGTCCAAAGAAACCCTATCAGACTTTATTCAGCAAGCTGGGCTTTGGGGGCCACCACTCTTTATCTTTTTACAAATCCTACAAACTGTTGTTCCGATTATTCCGGGAGCTTTGACCTCAGTGGCAGGGGTCTTTATTTACGGACATATCATCGGGACTATCTATAACTATATCGGTATCGTGATTGGCTGTGCCATTATCTTTTATCTGGTTCGCCTTTACGGTGCGGCCTTTGTCCAGTCCGTCGTCAGCAAGCGCACCTATGACAAATACATCGGCTGGCTAGATAAGGGCAATCGTTTCGAGCGGTTCTTTATCTTTATGATGATCTGGCCAGTCAGTCCAGCTGACTTTCTCTGCATGCTGGCTGCCCTTACCAAGATGACCTTCAAACGCTATATGATTATCATCGTTTTGACCAAGCCCTTTACCCTAGTGGTTTATACTTATGGTTTGACCTATATCATTGATTTTTTCTGGCAGATGTTTTGAGAATAGAAAAATCCGTTTGGTTTCCCAAGCGGATTTTTTGTTTGTTTTATTTTGCGACACTCTTAGCAAGGACAAAGTTTCCAAGTGTGGCAGAACCATTGCCTGCGACTGCTGGAGTGACAATGTAGTCACGCACGTCTGGTACTGGTAGGTAACCATTTAGAAGAGCTGTAAATTTCTCACGCACACGGTCCAGCATGTGTTGTTGGGCCATAACTCCACCACCAAAGACGATCACGTCTGGACGGAAAGTCACTGTAGCATTGACCGCAGCCTGAGCGATGTAGTAAGCTTGAACATCCCAGACAGAACTGTTGAGCTCAATGTTTTCACCACGAATACCTGTACGAGCTTCAAGACTTGGACCAGCCGCAAAGCCTTCCAAACAGCCCTTGTGGAAAGGACAAACGCCGTTAAATTCTTTTTCTACATCCATTGGGTGTTTGGCCACATAGTAGTGACCCATTTCAGGGTGACCGACACCTCCGATAAACTCACCACGTTGGATAACACCTGCACCGATACCTGTACCGATCGTGTAGTAGACCAAGTTTTCGATACGGCCACCAGCATTGTTACGAGCAACCACTTCACCATAGGCAGAGCTGTTTACGTCTGTTGTGAAATACATGGGCACACTGAGGGCGCGGCGAAGGGCACCAAGTAGGTCTACATTTGCCCAGTGAGGTTTTGGAGTCGTTGTGATAAAGCCATAGGTTTTTGAGTTTTTATCGATATCGATAGGACCGAAGGAACCGATGGCAAGGCCTGCAAGATTATCGAATTTTGAAAAGAACTCGATGGTTTTATCGATGGTCTCGATTGGAGTTGTTGTAGGAAACTGTGTCTTTTCTACAACATTAAAATTTTCATCTCCGACAGCACAGACGAACTTTGTACCGCCCGCTTCTAAGCTTCCATATAATTTTGTCATGATAAACCTCTTATCTTTGTTTTCTCTATTATAGCACATTTTAAAGAGCTAGATTTCTCAATATTTTAGATTTTCCTCTGTAAATCTTACCATCCAAGTAAAAACGAACAAACATAATATTTGTTCGTTTTGTTTTTAGATTTGATTTTCGAAAAGGACTAGGCTTTCACTTCGATGATAGCGTCACCCTTGACAACTGAACCGCTTGCGACTGGTGTCACAGAAGCGTAGTCTGCTGTGTTGGTTACGATAACCATTGTTGTGTCGTCAAGACCAGCAGCAGCGATTTTGCTTGAGTCAAAAGTTCCGAGAACATCACCAGCTTTGACCTTGTCGCCTTGAGCAACCTTTTGTTCAAAGCCTTCACCGTTCATAGATACAGTGTCGATACCAACGTGGATCAAGATCTCAGCTCCATTTGCTGTCTTCAAACCGTAAGCATGTCCTGTAGCAAAGGCGATCGATACTTCTGCATCAGCTGGTGCGTAAACCACACCTTGGCTTGGTTTTACAGCAATCCCTTGTCCCATTGCACCACTTGAAAAAACTGGGTCGTTAACATTTTCAAGAGCAACCACGTCCCCAACGATCGGAGTTTGGATTGTTTCGTTTTGAGGAGCTGCTGGAATGTTACCAGTTGTTTCTTCTTGGACCAAACGTTCTGTCGCAACTTCAGTAGCAACTTCTTCTTCGTCCTCGTAACCAAACATGTAAGTAAGGGCAAAACCAAGAACGAATGATACAGCTACCATAAGAAGGTATTGAAGCAATTGGCCGTTACCAACGTAAAGCATTGTACCAGGGATGATGGTGATACCATTACCAGTACCAGCAAGTCCAAGAATTGAAGCCAATCCACCACCGATAGCACCAGCGATCAATGAAAGGAAGAATGGTTTACGGAAACGTAAGTTAACCCCGAAGATAGCAGGCTCTGTAATACCGAGGAAGGCAGAAAGAGCAGCTGGGAAAGCAAGTGTTTTCAGTTTAGGATTTTTAGTTTTAACACCAACGGCAACAGTTGCAGCCCCTTGAGCTGTCATCGCTGCAGTAATGATGGCGTTGAATGGGTTCACATGGTCAGCAGCAAGCAATTGCACTTCAAGCAAGTTGAAGATGTGGTGTACACCTGATACGACGATCAATTGGTGAACCCCACCGATGACCAAACCACCAAGACCAAATGGCAAGCCAAGAATCGCTTTTGTTCCGAAAAGGATATAGTTTTCAACCACGTGGAAGACTGGTCCGATGACAAAGAGTCCAAGGATAGACATGACCAAAAGTGTCACGAATGGTGTCACCAAGAGGTCCAAGACATCTGGAACCACTTTGCGGAGAGCTTTTTCAAACTTGGCTCCGACTACCCCGATGATGAAGGCTGGAAGTACGGAACCTTGCAAACCAACAACAGGAATGAAGCCAAAGAAGTTCATAGCTGTTACTTCACCACCTGATGCTACAGCCCAAGCGTTTGGAAGTGAGCCAGAAACAAGCATCATACCGAGGACGATACCAACAGCTGGATTTCCACCAAATACGCGGAAGGTTGACCATACAACCAAACCTGGCAAGATGATGAAGGCTGTATCTGTGAGGATTTGGCTGTAAATGGTAACATCTTCTGGAAGTGTCATTCCAAGAGCATTCAAGAGACCACGAACACCCATGAAGAGACCAGTTGCTACGATAACTGGGATGATTGGCACGAAAACGTCACCGAAAGTACGGATAGCACGTTGGAACCAATTTCCTTGTTTAGCAGCTTCTGCTTTCATGTCTTCTTTAGAAGATGTTGGCAAACCAAGCGCAACGACTTCGTCGTACATCTTGTTTACTGTACCAGTGCCAAAGATAATTTGGTATTGACCTGAGTTAAAGAAAGCTCCTTGAACTTTATCCAAGTTCTCAATCACTTCCTTATTGATTTTCCCTTCATCTTTGACCATGACACGTAGACGAGTCGCACAGTGGGCAACACTGTTGACATTTTCACGTCCGCCAAGGGCTTCGATGACCTTTTTTGCAATATCCTGATTGTTCATTTGCAAAAATCTCCTTATAAAAATTTTGTTCTTGTTTGAAAGCGATTTTATTCGCCCTACGACTATTATTTTATCACGTTTCTAAAATATGTCAAGCGTTTTGCAGAAATTTTTATTCCCTTCTTTTTTCTCTGATTATTTTTGCTCGTTTTTGAGGGATATTTTCTTTTTCCTCAAAAAAATATCTTTATATTAGAGGATTCAAAGCTTTTTATTTACATTTTCTTTCATTTTTTCGTGAAAATTTGCCAGATTTCCTTTACTTGATTTCTGGCAATCGTTTGACATGTTTTTCTCTTTTTTAACATAAAAGGCTTGCTTTTTTTGCCGAAAACGTTTACTATTAATAATAGAATAGAATAGAACTTATGGAGGAAAGATAAAATGGAATGGACAACTGAGCGCCGTTACAGACGCTATGAAGACTGGTCTAATGATGAAATCAAGCAAATCAAGGAAAAGATGGCACAATCTCCTTGGCATACTCGTTACCATGTCGAGCCTAAAATGGGGCTTCTCAATGATCCAAATGGCTTTTCTTATTTCGATGGCAAATGGATTCTCTTTTACCAGAACTTCCCCTTTGGTGCAGCCCACGGGTTGAAGTCTTGGGTGCAGCTTGAAAGTGATGATCTAGTACACTTCACAGAAACTGGAGTCAAAGTTTTGCCAGATACTCCATTAGATAGCCACGGTGCCTACTCTGGTTCTGCCATGCAATTTGGCGATCAGTTGTTCCTATTTTATACTGGAAATGTCCGTGATGAAAACTGGATCCGTCACCCTTACCAGATTGGTGCTTTGATGGATAAAGATGGCAAGATTACAAAGATTGACAAGATCTTGATTGACCAGCCAGCAGACTCTACTGACCACTTCCGCGACCCGCAAATTTTTAACTTTAAAGGTCAATATTATGCTATCGTCGGTGGACAGGACTTGGAGAAAAAAGGCTTCGTCCGTCTCTACAAGGCTGTAGACAATGATTACACAAACTGGCAAACAGTTGGCGACCTTGACTTTGCTAACGATCGCACTGCCTACATGATGGAATGTCCAAATCTGGTCTTTGTAGGCGAACAACCTGTCCTTCTCTACTGTCCACAAGGATTGGATAAGAGTGTTCTAGACTATGACAATATTTATCCAAACATGTACAAAATCGGGGCTTTCTTTGATCCTGAAAATGCTAAAATGGTAGATGTGTCTCCATTGCAAAATCTAGACTATGGTTTTGAAGCCTATGCAACTCAAGCTTTCAACGCTCCAGATGGACGTGCATTGGCAGTAAGTTGGCTTGGGTTACCAGATATTTCCTACCCATCTGACCGTTTTTACCACCAAGGAACCTTCTCATTGGTCAAAGAACTTACTATCAAAGATGGGAAACTCTACCAATATCCTGTCTCAGCCGTCAAAGAACTTCGTTCTTCTGAAGAGGTCTTCTCAAATCGTACTCAAACCAAGAACACCTATGAACTCGAGCTCAACTTGAAAGCCAATAACCAAAGCGAGATTGTCTTGCTCGCTGACAAAGAAGGCAAGGGGCTTTCAATCAACTTTGACCTTGTCAATGGACAGGTAACAGTGGATCGTAGTCAGGCTGGTGAGCAGTACGCCCAAGAATTTGGTACAACTCGCTCTTGCCCTATCGATAACCAAGCTACTACTGCCACTATCTTCATCGACAAGTCAATCTTTGAAATTTTCATCAATAAAGGAGAAAAAGTATTTTCTGGCCGTGTCTTCCCACATGCGGATCAAAATGGTATCCTCATCAAGTCTGGAAATCCAACTGGAACTTACTATGAATTAGATTATGGTCGCAAAACTAACTGATGTCGCAAAACTTGCAGGCGTCAGCCCCACTACCGTCTCACGAGTCATCAATAAAAAGGGTTATCTATCTGAGAAAACCATTCAAAAAGTCAATGAGGCCATGCGAGAATTGGGCTATAAACCCAACAATCTGGCTCGTAGTCTTCAAGGGAAATCGGCTAAGTTGATTGGACTTATTTTTCCAAACATCAGTCATGTCTTTTATGCGGAGTTGATTGACAAGTTGGAACACCAGCTCTTCAAAAATGGCTACAAGACCATCATCTGTAACAGCGAACACGACTCGGAAAAAGAACGGGAGTATATTGAAATGCTGGAGGCCAATCAGGTCGATGGTATCATTTCTGGAAGTCACAACTTGGGAATCGAGGACTACAATCGTGTGACGGCACCGATCATTTCCTTTGACCGAAATCTATCACCAGACATCCCTGTCGTCTCCTCTGATAACTACGGTGGCGGGGTTCTCGCAGCCCAAACCTTGGTCAAGACAGGAGCTCAGTCTATCATCATGATTACAGGAAATGACAACTCTAACTCACCGACTGGACTACGCCATGCTGGCTTTGCCTCTGTTCTCCCGAAAGCGCCTATTATCAATGTTTCGAGTGACTTTTCTCCCGTCCGAAAAGAAATGGAAATCAAGAATATCTTGACCCATCAGAAACCAGATGCTATCTTTGCTTCTGACGATTTGACAGCCATTTTGGTTATCAAAATCGCTCAGGAGCTAGGTATCTCTGTTCCTGATGAGCTCAAGGTCATCGGTTATGATGGGACCTACTTTATCGAGAACTACTATCCTCACCTGACAACGATTAAGCAACCTATGAAAGAGATTGCCCTACTCACTGTTGATCTCCTCTTGCAGAAGATTGAAGGCAAGGAGGTTGCGACAACTGGTTACTTCTTACCAGTAACCCTATTACCTGGAAAAAGTATTTAATACTCTTCGAAAATCTCTTCAAACCACGTCAGCTTCCATCTGCAACCTCAAAACAGTGTTTTGAGCAGCCTGCAGCTAGCTTCCTAGTTTGCTTTTTGATTTTCATTGACTATAAACACAAGAAAACTCAGACTGATTTGTCTGAGTTTTTATGATCTTAAGTTTTCGAGATAGCGCTGGGCTGTCTCTAAGTTAAAGGTTTTATCTACAATAAGGCGCTCTACTAGGGGAGCAACTTCGGACTCACTAGCACCTGCTAGGAGAGCTAGGGATTTGGCCTGCAATTTCATATGGCCCTGCTGGATTCCCGTACTCACCAAGGCTTTGAGGGCCGCAAAGTTCTGGGCGAGACCGATAGACACGATAATCTGAGCTAATTCTTTGGCTGAAGGATTTCCCAGTAGTTCATGACTGAGGGCTACACGTGGGTTGAGTCCGATAGAGCCACCCTTGGTCGCTACGGGCATGGGTAGGGTCATCTGGCCCACCAATTCTTCTCTTTCCATGTCCAGCGTCCATTGACTAAGACCTTGATAGCACCCATCTCGACTGGCAAAGGCATGAGCCCCAGCTTCGATGGCACGCCAGTCATTACCAGTGGCAATCAAAATGGCATCAATACCATTAAAAATCCCTTTATTGTGGGTAGCTGCTCGGTAAGGATCAGCCTGCGCAAACTGACTAGCCAAGGCTATTTTCTCCGCAATTTCTCGTCCTTGATCCCTTTGAGGACTCAAGTAGCGAAAGGCGATACGACAGCTTGCAGTCACCAGAGAATCGGTCGCGTAGTTGGACAGGATCCCCATAAGGCTCTGTCCTTGACTGAGTTCTTCTAAGACTGGCTTCAAGGCTTCCAGCATAGTGTTGAGCATATTGGCTCCCATGGCTTCCTGGGTATCAACATGGAGATAGACAACGAGAAAGTCTGTTTCTCCTTTGATCTGCTCTACATGCAAATCACGCGCCCCGCCACCACGTTTGACGATAGAAGGATAGGCTTGATTGGCAAGTTCCAAGAGCTCAGCCTTCTTGCTGGTAATCTTCTCCTGCGCTTGTTCAGGCTCAGCAACTTGATAAAGGGCTACCTGACCGATCATCTGGCGCTCATGTACTTTAGCAGTAAAGCCACCTGCTCGCTTGATGATTTTGCTGGCATAGCTGGCCGCAGCAACTACTGAGGGTTCTTCTGTCACATAGGGAACTGTGTAGTTCTGACCGTTCACCAAAAGCTCTGGAACGATCGAATAAGGCAGAGAAAAAGTTCCCACCACATTCTCACTCAGCTGGTCTGCAACTGCCAAGCTGACTTGTTCATCCTGCTCGAGACTCGTTTGCTTTTCAGGACTAAGGAGCGCCTGAGCTCGCAACAACTCCAGGCGCTCATAGTATGATTTTTTAGAAAATCCATTCCAACTTCTCTTCATTATTTTTCAACCTTGCTATAACGGCGTTGGTGGTTGACAATTTCAACCAAGGCATAGTCTTGATATTCATAACCTGCAAATTGGGCTGAGCCAGACTCATCCAACTGCAAGTCTTCGAAGAAGACTTTTTCATAGTCGGCAACAGACAATGCTGTACGTTGCTTGAGTCTGCTCAAGCGCTCCTTATCAAGGTAAGTCTCATAGCCTTCGACCAATTCACCACTAAAGAACTCTGAAACAGCTCCACTTCCGTAACTGTAGAGGGCAATTTTATCTCCAGCCTTCAAAGTCTCTGCATTTTCCAAAAGAGAAAGGAGGCCGAGGAAGAGGGAACCTGTGTAGATATTCCCAATCATCTGACTGTAGAGAATGGACTTATCAAAGTTCTCTTGCAAACTATCCTGTTTTTCTTTAGACAAAGTTTTGTCCATCATCTTGCGCAAGCCTTTTAGGGCCAACTTAGGATAAGGCAAGTGGAAGCAGATAGCCGCAAAGTCATCCATAGTCCAATCATAGCGTTTCTTGTATTCATCCCAAGTCGTTGTCAGGCAATCAAGATACTGTTGGGTCGAGTACATGCCGTTTACATAAGGAGTGCTTGAGTAGTTCGGACGCCAGAAATCCATGATGTCGCGCGTTTGGGCAACGTTATCATTGTTAAAGGCCATGATGCGTGGATTTTGGGTGATCAACATCGCCACACTTCCAGCACCCTGAGTAGGCTCACCAGGAGTTCCCACACCATACTTGGCAATATCACTGGCAATGACCAAAACCTTGGACTCTGAAGAATTTTCCACATGTAATTTAGCATAATGAAGAGCAGCTGTTGCTCCATAGCAGGCTTCTTTGATTTCAAAACTACGAGCGAAAGGCTGAATGCCTAATAGGCCATGAACAAAGACCGCCGCCGCCTTACTCTGGTCAATCCCTGACTCGGTCGCCACGATGACCATATCGATTTCTTCTTTTTCTTTGTCTGTTAAAATAGAGTTGCTTGCACTAGCTGCCAAGGTAACAATGTCCTCAGTCAGTGGCGCAATACTAATTTCATTTAACAAGAGTCCCTTGCTAAATTTTTCGGGGTCAACTCCCCTCGCTTCTGCTAAGTCTTGTAATTTCAAGACATATTGACTGGTCGCAAAACCAATCTTATCAATACCGATTGTCATATTTACCTCTGTTTTTTCATTCATTGTAAAAAATCGTTTCATTCTATTTTATCACAAATAGGGACAAAAGAGAGAAAAAAGACTTGATTCACCAAATCAAGTCTTTGCTTTGATTGCATTAGGAAGAGATTCCTCGTTGTTTTCGGATATAGTGATAAAGCTTTAGAATTACCGTTCCACTTGCCATTCCGATAGAAATGACCAGAGCTAACATAACTACCAAAGTCGCGCTGGCAATAGCATGGCTGTAATCGCCTGTCACAAAGAACGCTGTCGTCCGATAGGATAGATAACCTGGCACCAAGGGGGCAAGAATGGCCAAGACAAAGACCACTGCTGGTGTCCTATAGACAATACTTAAAATCTGGCTGATACAAGAACCAATTACTGCTGCGATAAAGGTCGCAACAATAACATTGGTTGGTTCTTTGAGCACGAGATAGAGGAGCCAAACGCCCATTCCCAAAATACCACCAGGCAAGAGCATGGAACGCTGGACATTTAGTACGATTAGAAAGGTGATAATGGCGAGCAAACTTGCCACCGCTTGGAGTAAAATACTTGTTAGAGTCATCTTATGTCATCAAAACCAGGGCGACAGAGGTGCCTGCCCCTAAAGCAAGGGTAATGAGCAGAGATTCAAACATCTTGCTCATACCAGAGTTGATATGGTTGGTCATGATATCCCGTACCGCATTTGTCAGAGCAATCCCTGGAACAAAGGGCATGACCGCTCCTGCTATAATCAGGTCTGCCGTCGAAGGAAATCCTGTATAGCGGGCCCAGAACTGGGCAATCAAACCAAAAACAAAGGCACCCGCAAAAGCTGTTACAAAAGGAATTCGGATAAACTTCTCGACATAGAGAGAGAAGGCAAAACCAAACAAGGTCGCAACGCCTGCTCCAAAAGCATCATAGACATTACCGCCAAACATAATCGAGAAGAAAGGGGCGCTGAGGGTTGCTGCTACAGTCACTTGAAGCTTGCTATAAGGAAGAGCTTGATTTCTGATTTCCTTCAGTTTTTTAAAAGCTGTAGAAAGATCAATCTGACCACCCACAAGCTCCCGTGATACTTGGTTGACATCACAGACTTTTTCGATGTTATAGGAGGATGACGTCACCCGTTTCATCCGAGAAATATTGGTGTTTTCAATCGAAAAGAAAATAGCTGCGGGCATGGCAAGAACATTGCAATCCACTATTCCCTGTGAATGGGCAATGCGAATCATAGTGTCCTCAACCCGATGAATCTCCGAACCACTTTTCAAGAGAATGGTTCCAGCTAGCATAATCACATCAATGACAGCATTTAACTCTTTTGATTCGTCCATTTTCTACTCCTATTTTCTACTCCCTTTATTCTATCACAAAAGTTCATGAAAAAAAATCTTTGTCATGATTTCATGACAAAGATTGGGTTAATTTCGTTCATTGCTTGACGTTCTACTGCCATCTGAAGAATCCGTTGTAGGGGTGCTACCTTGATTGTTACTCTGTGAAGGCGTCGTGTCTGTTCCTGGATTTCCGTGTTGAGACGAACTTGATGAAGAAGGAAGTGGTTTTGGTTTATAAATAGAAATCTTAACACGTGTTTTATTGAGATCTACCTTTTCTCCAGGTTTAGGGTCCTGACTAACAACTGTTCCTGCAGTAGTTCCTTCAGGAGCAGTTGATACTTCCACAACTTCGATATTGGCCTCTTTTACACCAACAATCTGAGTCAAATTGTTCTTAGTAAATTCAAGACTTGAACCAATGTAACTTGGCATCGAAACGCTGGTCACCTTCTTAGCAACTGTTAAGGTAATCGTGCTGGCTTTCGTGAGGTCGTAAGTACTTCCTGCAGCTGGGGTTTGCCTAATGACTGTTCCTGGATCGCTTTCGCTAGATTCCTCTTCCTCGATCTTGATAAGATTTTCTGGAACCTTTTTCTCTTTGAGCTCTGCGACAACATCCGAGGACTTACGTCCTACATAGTTACTTAGTTGGAAGGATTGCTTACCTGATGAAACGATTAGATTTACTTTGCTTCCTTCTTTTCGACCGCTTCTAGCTTCTGGATCTGTTCGAATGACGCGACCTTCGGCTACTGTGTCGCTGGCCTCGGTCTTTTCTTCACCTACTTCAAAATTAGCTTTCTTCAGTGTTTCTTTAGCTTCAGCAACTGTCTGTCCCGATACATCTGGAATAGCAATAGTCGCTGGAGTTCGGGAGAAGATCCAAATCAAAGAGGCTGCAACTAGCAAGGCACTGGCCAGTAAAATCATGTAGCGAGCTTTAAACTTCCGTTTTTTCGTTGGTTTTGGTACTGGTGCTTCATCTACCACCTGCTGAGTCTGCTGTTTTGATTGAGGTCGCTCTAATTGTGGCTTAGCCTTAGGAATAGAGGTCAGAGTGCTTTGTGGAACCTTAGGCAAGGTCTTGGTAACAACCTTGCTTGCCTCATCAAAGACTAGCTTTGGTTCTCTCCTACGATTGTGAGACAAACAACTCGACAAGTCCACATACATTTCTGATACAGACTGATAGCGATCTGTCAATTTCTTGGCCGTTGCCTTGATAACGACATTTTCCAAAGCTTGCGGTACTGCTGGATTCTCAGCAATAACAGATGGGAGTGGTTTTTGGAAATGCTGGAGGGCAATAGTCACTGCACTGTCCCCATCATAAGGGATATGTCCAGTCAACATTTCATAGAAAATAATCCCCATAGCATAGATGTCACTCTGCACGGTTGCCTTGGAACCACGCGCCTGCTCAGGTGAGAGATAGTGGACTGAACCAAGCATGGAGTTGGTCTGTGTCAGACTGGTCTCTGCAAAAGCCACGGCAATCCCAAAGTCTGTAACTTTGGCAGTTCCATCTGGTGTCAATAGGATATTTTGAGGTTTCAAATCTCGGTGGATAATCCCTCTCGTATGCGCCAGACGCATGGCCAAGAGAATCTGTCCCATAATACGGACGGCTTCTTCGTTTGAGAGAGGAGAGTGTTCTTTAATATAACGTTTGAGGTCCAGCCCTGCCACATACTCCATAGCTAGATACTGCTGACCGTCTTCCTCACCGATATCTGTTATTCGAACGATATGGGGATGATCCAGATCCGCCATGGCTCTCGCTTCACGTTGAAAACGTGCCACAGCAATCGGATCTGTCTGATAGTTAGTCCTCAGGACCTTAACCGCCACTTCTTCCCCGTCTAGGATCAAATCCTTGGCCAAGTAAACATCCGCCATGCCTCCTCGACCAATCTGTTTGATAATCCGATATCGTCCGGCAAAAATCTTGCCGATCTGGATCATTCTACTTCCTCCTCATTCATGTGAACAAGGGCAACCGTGATATTGTCTAAACCACCTGCATTGTTGGCAAAACGAATCAAAGTTGCCGCCTTGTCTGCCAAGGAAATATCACTTGTTACAATATCGTAGATATCGCTTCCTGAGATCATATTGGTCAAGCCGTCACTGTTGAGCAAGAGGTAGTCTCCTGGCTCGAGGCTAACCATGCCAAAATCTGGTTGAATTTCATCTTTTTGCCCAATGGATTGGGTAATGATATTTTTCTGCGGATGAATTTCTGCCTCCTCTGGAGTTAGCTGGCCAGCCTTTAGCAGAGCATTAACCAAAGAATGATCACTTGTGAGCTGGCGATAATCTTCACCACGGATCAAACCGATACGAGAATCACCGATATGGGCATAAATAGCTTGATTTCCAATAATGGCTACTGCTTCAAGCGTTGTTCCCATCCCCTTATAGGCTTCGTCTTTCCCCATCTGATGAATTTTTTGATTTTCAAGTTCCAGATAGTGGGCAAACCATTCACGGACCTCATTGACGGTGTCGATTTGGGTATCAACCCAAGCCACGCCTAGGTCTGTTACCGCCATCTCACTAGCAATATTGCCTGCACGGTGTCCTCCCATCCCATCAGCCAAGAGGATCATGGTGCGCCCTGCTCGGTTGACAAAGTGATTGACATAGTCTTGGTTATTTGTTCGTTTCTGACCAACATCTGTTAATAATGCTATTTCCATTGTGTCAGTTCCTTCCTAATCAGATATCTTGCGGAATTGGCTGATAAAGAATCCATCACTTCCGTACAATTCAGGAGTGATCAAGATACAGCCGTCCTTCAAAATATCCTTGCATTCGTGTTCTAGTTTAACCTGCTTAAACTCGGGGTGACTTTCTAAAAATGCCTCAACGACGTGAAAGTTTTCCTCTGAGACGATAGTGCAGGTACTATACGTTATTATACCACCTTTTCGTAAGGTTTGACAAACACTACCTAGTATTTCCAGCTGAATTTGCTGTAATGATGCGAAATCCGCCGTTTCTTTATTGTATTTGATATCTGGTTTGCGACGCAAAAGACCAATTCCAGAACAAGGAGCATCTACTAAAATCTTATCAAACGAATCCTTCCCAAAAAACTCATGTACTTTTCTGGCATCCAATTTTTGCGTTTGAACCCGATCTGCCACACCCAGACGCTGGGCGTTTTCTTGGATCAAGTCCAACTTGTGATCATAAAGGTCCAAAGCCGTTACCTTACCCGATGTGAGGTAAGAGGCCATATGGACTGTTTTTCCGCCAGGAGCGGCACAAGCATCCAGAACCTGCTCATCGCCTTGTAAATCAAGAGTCGGAGCAACCAGTTGACTGGACTCGTCTTGGATGGTTATAGCCCCTTCTGCGAACAAATCATGTCCTGCAAAGTGGCCTTGCTCCTTGACCAAACCAGAAGCGGCCAAAGGTGAATCACTCGCCTCTAACACGGCTTTGATTTCCTCCTTTCGACTCAAGTCGGTCACTCGGATGCTGGCTTTGTTACGCACCAAGAGACTGTCAAAGATGGCTTGCGCTCGCTCTTCACCGTATTCTTCCTTAAGCTTAGACACTAGCCAAACTGGGAGAGAATAGGAAATGGAATCACGCTTATTTTTTCGCTTAATGCTGTCAATATCTGGCCAGCCTTCTCGCAAAATACGACGAAGGACGGCGTTGACCAGTTTTTCACTGCCTTTTTTACGGGCTTTGGCTAGTTCCACCGCTTCATTGACCACTGCGTGATTGGGAACCTTATCCAGATACCGAAGTTGGTAGGCGCTCAGAAGAAGCAGGATATAGAGCCAGCTATCTAGCTTATCCCGGTCTTCGATAAAGTGGGACAGGTACCATTCCAGAGTGAGTTTGCGAGCTACCGTTCCGTAGACAATCTCTGTCACTAAGCCCTTGTCCGCTGCCGAGAGTTGACTCCCCTTGAGGTGTTTGTTTAAGGCAATATTGGAGTATGCTTGGTTCATCAAAACATCCTCTAATACTGCTAGAGCTAGACTTCTAGCCGTTTCTACTTTAGTCACCAAATCGTTCTCCTACAGTCAATGTCCGTCCCACTCCGTTGAGGAAGGAAGCGATATCCATCTTAGGTTTACCAGCTGGCTGCACTTGCTTAAGAAATAGAGCCCCTTCTGCCGTAGCGACGATCAATTCCTTCTTGCCAATAGAGAGTATCTCACCTGGATTTCCCTGACCTTCTACTGGCAGGGCTTCATAGATCTTGAAGCGGTCTCCCTTGAGAAAAGTATGGGCAACAGGCCATGGATTCATCCCTCTGATTTGGTTAAAGAGTTGACGGTTAGTCTTATTCCAGTCCAATTTTTCTTCCTCTGGTTTGATATTTGGCGAGAAAGTGACCTGGCTTGGATCCTGAGGCACAGGCTTAATCTCCCCAGCAATATAGGCAGGTAGGGTATCCAAAAGCAAGTCACGACCTACAATCGCTAATTTCTCAAATAAGGTTCCAACATTATCCTCATCTGTGATGGGAATGCTACGACGGGAAATCATGTCTCCAGCATCCATTTCCTTGACCATCTCCATAATGGTCACACCAGCTTCCTTATCCCCTTGAATCAGAGCATAATGAATGGGCGCACCACCACGGTGTTTTGGAAGGAGGGAAGCGTGAACATTGACCGCAAAATCCATGCTATAAAGGAGTTTACTTGGGAGAAACTGCCCAAAAGCAGCAGTGATAATCCCATCAGCTCCTAGCTTCATAATGGCTTCCATCTCTGGACTTCCAGATAATTTTTCAGGCTGGTAGATAGGAAGGCCTGCTTCTTTGGCAGCCTGCTTGACTGGTGTTTCTTGGATGACTTTTTTACGGCCGACAGCGCGGTCTGGCTGGGTCACAACTGCTAAAATCTCGTAACGATCATCTGATAACAACCCCTTCAAAACTGTTGCTGAAAAATCGGGAGTCCCCATAAAGATTAGTTTTGTCATTTATTCTCCTTCTTATAAAAATTGTTGCGGTTCATGGTCAATACTGAGACGAAGCTCGCTATTTTCACGCTTTTGAGTCAAGGCCAAAACCCGGTTGAGAGTCTGTCCCAGCTCATCTTCTAAACGGTATTTAATCAAAATCTGGTAATGATAAAGGTTGTGGGTACGAGCAATGGGTTTTGGTGTCGGTCCAAGGATTTTACTAGTTTCCGACAAACCTGAGCGCAAAATCCCCATGACTTCATAGGCACGTTTGACAACCTCTTCTTCTTTCTTGTGAGAGAGGGTAATCCCAATCGTAAAATAATAAGGCGGATAGCCGAGTTGGCGCCTGATACTCATTTCATAAGCATAAAAGCCTTCGTAGTCCTGATCCTTGGCAAAACGAATGGCATAGTGCTCAGGATTGTAAGACTGGATCAAGACCTGACCAGCCTTTTCCGCACGACCTGCACGGCCTGCCACCTGAGTTAAGAGCTGGAAGGTTCTCTCAGAAGAACGAAAATCAGGCAAGTTTAGGGCCGTATCCGCATTGAGAACTCCGACCAAAGTCACATTGGGAAAATCCAAGCCCTTGGCAATCATCTGAGTTCCCAACAAGATATCTGCTTCCCCTCGGCCAAACTGGTCAAGAAGAGCTTGGTGACTGCCTTTCTTGCGGGTCGTATCCACATCCATCCGCAGAATACGGGCCTGAGGAAAGAGTTCTGCCAGTTCATCATATGCTTTCTGAGTCCCTGTACCGTAGTAGCGAATACTGCGACTCTGACAGTTGGGACAGACATGAGGAATCCCCTTCGAAAAGCCACAGTAATGGCAGTTCATGGTCTTGGTATCCATGTGGAGAGTCAGAGAAATGTCACAGTTGGGGCAGCTATCTACCGTCCCACACTCTCGACACATAACAAAGCTAGAATAACCCCGGCGGTTGAGCATGAGGACCACCTGTTCTTTTTTATCCAGGCGATTTTGAATGGCCTCTAGCAAAGGAGGCGTAAAGTTTGACGTCTCATTCTGCCCAATATAGTCTCGAAAGTCAATCACTTGAACTTCAGGAATAGTGGCTAAAGGATTAGCCCGTTGGGTTAGACGTAAGTGGTGGTAGACACCTTTTCCAGCCCTCGCACGGCTTTCTAAGCTCGGTGTGGCAGACCCAAGTACGAGAGCTGCTTGATTGTACTGGGCCCGTAGAATGGCGACCTCTCTAGCATGATAACGCGGATTGCTGTCTTGCTTGTAACTGGCTTCATGTTCTTCATCAATAATCATGACACCCAGATTTTTCAGAGGAGCAAAGATGGCCGATCTGGCCCCAACCACAACTTGAGCATCTCCACGCTCAACCTTGCGCCATTCATCGTACTTCTCACCATTAGACAAGCCTGAATGAAGGATGGCCACTTTCTCGCCGAAACGAGAAATAAAGCGCTCGGTCATCTGAGGTGTCAGAGAAATCTCAGGTACCAGCAAAATGGCTGTCTTGCCCTTGTCCAAGGTTCCTTGGATAATCTGCAAATAAACCTCTGTTTTCCCACTTCCTGTAATCCCTTGAAGGAGGAAAGGAGGTTGCTGACTGCCAATAGCACTGATAACAGCATCGCGAGCTTGTCTTTGCTCTGGGTTCAGCTCCAAAGGTCTACTTACTTCAATGCCTTCGAAATAAGCAGCTGAACGTTGCACTTCCTTTTGAACTAGGGTTAGCGCTCCTTGATCCACAAAAAAGTTGACTTGCTCCCTCGAATAAGACTCTAGCAAGCTAGCCAGAGGAGCACTTTCCGCATGAGCAAGCAGATAGTCTCTCAGCTCTGCCTTTTTCTTAGCACGCGCAGAAATCTCAATACCTTCCAACTGTTCAACATGGACCTCATACCAAGACTGGGTCTTGACCTTCTTTTGATCGACAGCCTGGTACTCTAAGCGGAGCAGACCTTTTCTGGTCAAGCGCATCATTTCTGCCTGCTTGGCTAAATCTAGAGAAGAAAAGGCTAGCGAATCTTCAGAACCAAACAAGCGCTCTCTGTCTGCCTGACTTAGGCCTTCTAAAGGATAGAGAATCTTATCATAACTGGAGTTTAAAAATCCTGGAAGCATGGCTTTTAGGATGGAGATTTTGTAAGAAAAGACAGACTTGCGTAATTCCTCAGCTAGCCAGAGTTGCTCCTGAGTCAAGACGGGAGAAAAGTCCAGCACTTCTGCAATCTCTTTCAAGTCCTGATCTGCCATCTCTTCATCCGACTGGGACTCCAAGCCTAGCACAATCCCTTGGATCAAACGATTGCCTTTACCAAAAGGAACGTGAACCCGCATACCGACTTCTAGCATGTCTACAAATTCCTCAGGGACCTTGTAGCTATAGGGCTGGTCCGTCTGCATCAGGGGAACATCCACTATAATCTTTGCGATAGCCATCTTCTCACCTCCTCCTTGTCAGTAAATTCTTGCAATAGAAAAAATAAGATTGAGTCCCCCCAACCTTAAATTTTTTCACCATCTTCTTTTTCTTTAGCGATTTGCTCTTTGATTTTCTTTTCTTCTTCTTCTTTGCGGCGTTTTTCTTCTTCGATACGGAGACGAACCGCTTCACGTTTTCCTTCTGGATCTGGGTGAATGGTTACATTTCCAGACTCGATTTCTTCCAAAGCACGAAGAGTTGATTTTTCAGACTTAAACTCTTGAGTTGCTGGCGCACCTGCTTCTAGTTCGTGGGCACGTTTTGCTTCCAAGATTACGAGTGAATATTTTGATGGCACCTTGTCTAGCAAGGTATCGATAGAGGGTTTTAACATCATTTGCTTGTACCTATTTCCTATAGTTTATCGAGTGGTTGGAGATTTTGGCAACATCTCCTGGTAGTGACCAATGACACGGTCCACACGGAAGTGTTCTGCTTCGATCACACGCTTGACACGTTCAGCAGCGAGGGGCACCTGATCGTTGACAATGGCATAATCATACTCACGCATGAGAGCAATTTCTTCCTTGGCTTTTTCGATTCGTTGGGCAATCACTTCAGCGCTATCTGTTCCACGACCTACCAAACGATCTTGTAATTCATCCAAATCTGGTGGTGTTAGGAAGATAAAGACAGCATCTGGAACCTTTTTCTTAACCTGAAGAGCTCCTTGGAC
This sequence comes from Streptococcus mitis, assembly GCF_003942695.1. Lineage (GTDB taxonomy): Bacteria > Bacillota > Bacilli > Lactobacillales > Streptococcaceae > Streptococcus > Streptococcus mitis_BD. Next base: position 175,832 of record NZ_RJNU01000001.1, on the reverse strand, counting down.
CTCAATCTCAAGGAAGACATCGATTCCCTTGTCCAGAGTTTCATTGACATAGGTTAGAGGAGTTCCATAGTAGTTACCGACATATTCTGCATATTCCAACATCTGACCTTGACGGATCAGCTCTTCAAACTCTTCACGAGTACGGAAGAAATAGTCCACTCCGTCCACTTCACCAGGACGTTGCGCGCGCGTCGTCATCGATACAGAATATTGAAATTGATTCTCAGAACTCTCAAAAATCTCTCTTCTAACCGTTCCTTTCCCAACTCCTGAAGGACCAGAAAAAACGATTAGCAAGCCTCGGTCTGCCATTATGTCTCCTTTAGTTAGTCTGTGAAATAAAGTAAAATTTCTTTCGGATACTGATGATAGCGTCAGTTATTCTTCTACAGTCTTTCTATCTAGTGTAACAAAAAAGCAGTAATTTTTCAACTGCTCTTTCTTATTTATTTAGCATAATCTACTGCACGAAGTTCACGGATCACGGTTACCTTGATATTTCCTGGGTAATCGAGATTATTTTCAATTTTCTCACGAACTTTGTGAGCCAAGATTGTGACTTTGTCGTCCTTGATTTGTCCTGGATTAACCATGATACGGATTTCACGTCCTGCTTGAAGGGCAAAGCTATTTTGCACTCCTTCAAAGCCATTGGCGATTTCTTCCAAATCATGGAGACGCTTGATATAGCTTTCAAGAGACTCGCTACGAGCACCTGGACGCGCTGCACTCAAGGCATCTGCTGCAGCAACGATCACTGCAATGACGCTTTCAGCTTCGACATCACCGTGGTGGCTAGCAATGGTATTCACTACAACTGGGTGTTCCTTGTACTTACGAGCCAACTCCGTACCAATCTCAACGTGGCTACCTTCAACCTCGCGGTCAATAGCTTTCCCGATGTCATGAAGGAATCCAGCACGACGGGCAAGAGCTGCATTTTCACCAAGTTCACTCGCAATGATACCAGATAACTTAGCAACCTCAATCGAATGACGCAAGACATTTTGTCCATAAGAAGTACGGAACTGCAAGCGTCCCATGATCTTCATCAAGTCTGGATGAAGGTTTGGCGCACCAATCTCATAGGCAGCAGCCTCACCATATTCACGGATTTTATTGTCAATCTCTTGACGGTTTTTCTCCACCAACTCCTCGATACGAGCTGGGTGGATACGGCCATCCTTGAGCAACATTTCCATGGTCATACGAGCAATTTCACGACGAATCGGATCAAATCCTGACAAGGTTACCACTTCGGGTGTATCGTCGATAATCACATCAACCCCTGTCAAACTTTCAAAGGTACGAATGTTTCGCCCTTCACGACCGATAATGCGCCCCTTCATGGTATCATCTGGTAGGTGAACTGTCGAGTTTGTTGACTCTGCTACATAGTCACCAGCGATACGCTGCATAGCCTGAACCAAGATATCTTTCGCAATCTTGTCTGAACGTTCCTTCACTTCTTGCTCAGCCTCACGAATGCGGCTAGCAATTTCCTTGGTTAAGTTTTCCTCTGTCTGAGCCAAGATAATATCTCGAGCCTCAGTTTGAGAAAGGGAGCCGATACGTTCAAGTTCAGCTTCTTTTTGTCTTTCGACTTCCTCTAATTGCTCTTCACGTGCATCAAGGTTTTTTGCTCTATCAGAAATACTTTGTTCTTTTTGTTCAAGTGTTTTTTCTTTGTTCGTCAAATTATCGTCCTTACGGTCAAGGCTCGCAGCTCTCTCCGTCAAACGACTTTCAATTTGCTTGAGCTCCTGACGTTCTGACTTAAATTCAGCGTCCACTTCTTCACGGTATTTTCTGGCTTCCTCTTTGGCCTCCAATAGTGCTTCTTTTTTAAGAGACTTGCTTTCGCTCTTGGCTTCATTTAGCAATAAATCCGCTTCGCGCTCAGCTTGTCCTCGTAAATTAGTTGCTTCTTGTTCAGCATTTAGAAGCATCAACTCTGCAGCTTCTTGAGATGATTTCATCTTAGCTGAGATGCTGACATATCCAATGACTAAACCAATGATGACGGCAAAAACAGCAATCGCAAGTGTCATGATTTCCATGTTTTTACCTCATTAAATTTGTTTATCGAATGACATACATTCCTTAATATTCTATCATAAAAAACCGATTTTCACAAACCCAAATTGAAGAGTTTCTATTGAAATTTAGACAAAGAGCCATCTACTTCTAAGCTCTATTGTATTAATTCATATAATGGAATGTGATTAATTGTAATTTGCCCCTTCGATTCCAAATGTAGGCATTTTTTTATAAAGTTCTGATATTCTGGATCTTCTAGTTTCTCTATGTTATTAATTCGATAATCATCTTTTATATTCTTGTCTACAACATCATAGTATATTTCAACTAGACACTCCTCTATTTCATAACTAGAATAATTATAGTTACGATAAAATACCTTATTGGTTTTTTCTGATAAAAATAAATTTCTTAGCCCTATCTTCCATAAACACGATAAAAGTTGAGAAAGATAGGCTTTTTTCTTATTATATAATTCTCCATCTACGTTCGAAAGATCATATGAAATTGCTATAAGATCCTCAATATTAAAATCTACAATCTTTGCTAACATTTCAAAATGAAAATATCTGTCAGACTCAATTAACTTGTTATACTTATCTATCCCATAAAAATACATATAACATTCAAAAAACAATACTAGAATACTATCAATTTCTTCCCAACCATTCATACTCTTGATAATACAATCTGCCCTCTCGCTTTCATCAGTTTTATTTGAAAGTTCTTCTAACGACTTCTGGAACCCTCTCAAACTTAGTTTTGAATCTTTATCTTGTACAACTCTTTCTTCTATATCCGCATAATAAATTTTAAAAATCAAAGATAGAATTTTCCCAAGGTCATCATCTCTCAATTTACTCTTTTTCAAAATGTTATCTATGACTTCTTCTGTAGATACCATTCGATTATGATTCAGCTTAAATTTATGATTAATGAGTTTTTCCTTTGTTGACTTAATTTCCTCACTATTTAAAATGACAATAATTTTAAATCTTTTATTCTCAGAAAGATAGTCAATATAACCCAACAAATCATTGTAATCTGAAGGATTATCTGAAGAATTATCTAGAGAATTATCTGGAGAATTATCTGATTTCCCTGTATATGAAACCCGTTCAAAATCATCAAAAATAATGATAGAATCTCGCTTCATCAAATCCGTTCCAACTGTTTTAAAGAACCATTTAAAAACTCCTCCAACAAGTGGAATAAAGTCCAAATTTCCAAGTATGGATTGTTTTTCTATTTCATTGATCAATATTTTCTCGGCTTGCTCTCTTGTTTTTATCCCAAAGCAGGAAATATAGTAGATTTCTTTCTTTTTGTAGATTTGATTTTCAAAGAACGTCTTTATAAAAAATGTTTTCCCACTCCCCCAAGAACCATCCAACCAGAAGACATTATGAATAGAGTCTGGACTATTTAAAAATTCCACCAGATGAGTTTGATAAGGATAGTCATCCAAGTCATATTCCGGAAATAGCTCTGGGTCCAGTTTCTTATAACTAACTTTTTTAAAAATTATGTCTAAAAACCAGAATAGTATTGTTGGTATAGTCAGTGCTAACAATATTATTACACGATTCACATACAAAATTGAAATAATATCTTTTAAAAAATTATAATTAGATACAAATTTATAAATAGGTAAAGTAAAGCGTTTAAATTGTTCAATCTCAAGTGCAAGATATAGTACCCATATACTGGCTATAAATATTTTGTACCACTCAACAATTCTAACATTACTACTCCATGATGGCCTTTTCAATAAATATTTCAATGGTTTGAAATTCAGAAAAAAATTAAGAATCCTCGTCATTATATTTTTCATATATACCCCTTTTAATCTATATTATCATGATTATACCACAAAATAAGAGTTATAAAGCGGATTCAAGGACAAGAATCTAGTTATTATACTAAAATTTTTCACTGATTTCTTAACTTAGGAAATCTGTCATTTTCCAAAAAATTTTATCTTCAATTTAATAGCTAAAATTTCTACAATAAAAAAGCCTACCTTTCAGTAGACTTAGTAATGATCTTTGAAGGACAAGAAAGCCACGCTATCTCCATCTATCATATAAATCAAGCAATTTTCTGCATCAATGCGCCGCGACCAAGCTCCTTGGTAGTCATACTTGAGTGGTTCTGGTTTCCCCATTCCTACAAAAGGATCGCGTTGAATATCCTTGATTAATTTATTGATTCTTTTTAATGTTTTCTTATCTTGGTTTTGCCAATAGCAATAATCCGCCCAGGCATCTTCTGTAAATTTGAGCAGCATTCCTCACTCCTCAATAACATGGACCTGAGTGCTTCCTGCTCGGACTTGAGCCATTCCTCGCAAGACCTTGTCAGAAAGTTCCTTGTTTTGAGCGATTCTCAGGGTTTCCTGAATACTATCCCACTCGCTCTTTGAAAGGACTACAATATCCTCATCTGGATTTTTATTGACCACCGTTAAAGGCTCAAATTCATCATTTACCTTCTTCATGTAGTCTTTTAAATGATTTCTGAATGTTGAGTAAAGGACCGCTTCCATAACCATACCTCGTTTTACCTCTTTTCCACTATTATACACAAAAAGAAAGAAATTGTCAGGAACTTGTACAAGATTTTTCTTTTCTATCTATTTATTCGAAAATCTTCTAAAAAAGCCTACCTTTCAGTAGACTTAGTTTGTTTCTATTCTAATGGGCACTCGACCAAAATTCTGCTCTGCGATGCTTGGCTGTCCTAGTTGGTAAATCTGGTCTGCCTTTTGAGTCATAGCATCCCAAGGTTCTTTGCCAATTCGGCTGACTAGATGGACCTGCCCTTTCAGAGACTTGAGATGTTGTCTGCCTTTTTCGGTAAAGCCAAGGACATGGATAGCTTCTGGAAAGTCGCTTTCTCTGGCCTGCACCAAAATATAGGTCAAGAGGCGTCTCACACGCGCCTTGGTGTAGCGTTTGGTCGCAACCGCCTCGACCAATTCGTCAACAGACTGAGCCGTCTTGATAGCATCCTTGATGCGCACAGCCATTTCTTGATTGACCTGATAGATGGTGGTTAGGTCTGGATTTGACAAGATTTGATAGCGTAAGAGTTGAAAATAATCTTCCCAGATCACTTTACTAGTTTTTTCAAAAAGCTCTACAGAAGGCATAAAGCGTTCTAAGAAATCTTGGTCTGATTGATGCTGACGGAGAGCTGTTGCCGAGGCGAAGTCCACATCCTTGTCCACAGAATGATAACCCGCTCCCTGACGCTGAATCGGATGGAGTTTGATTCTACGTCCCGCAACCGCCTTGGCATAAGCTAGTGCTAGAACATGATTAGGGGTATTGCCCGAAAAATCAAGACCTGCAAATTCCTTCCACATGGCTTGGGTTTTCTGGGGATAGGAGAGAGAATCAGACAGATTTTCCACAAAATTCTCCATCTCTCTACCTTGCTCGGTGTATAGGTCGGCAATTCTCTGATAATCCAGAACTTCCTCTGTCCCAAAAGCTAGCCTATCAATACCCAAGCGAGCCAAGATATCCACAGCTCCTTGACCAAAAAAGTCTGCTGCCTGAACACTGACTAAAAAGGGCAATTCCACTACCAGATCCGCTCCATTTTCCAGCGCCATCTGAGCCCGTGTCCACTTGTCCACGATAGCCGGCTCTCCTCGTTGCATGAAATTTCCAGACATGACCACAATTTTCAACCCCTTCGTCTGCTCAAGCAGGTATTTGTGGCCATTATGAAAAGGATTGAACTCCGCGATAATACCTGTGATGGTCATGATGTTCTCCTACTTCTGCGCGACAAAAAACCAACGGGTGCTGGTTTCTGTTGGTTCCTTGTCCTCAAAGTCCGCATAGAGTTTGAAGGACTTGAAACCAGCCTGCTCCAGCAAAATATCATAGGTCAAAACCTCATAGGTTCGTTCCTCATGTACTTCATCGTGACGACTAAAGGAACCGTCAGCCTCCTTGACAAAGAAAGTCAACTCATGCACGATGGAGTGAGGAGCTTCGTCCTCATAGGTGTCCCAAAGCATGGCAAAATCTTCCGCATTTTCATGGTAAGAATAGCCTGGAAAAACCTCATCAGTCTGGTAGGTCGAATGCACGTCAAAGATGAATACTCCGGCTTCATTGAGGGCATTATACACTTCCTTAAAGACGTCTCCTACCTCGACCTCATCCTGCATGTAGCAGATAGAGTCCGAATAGCAAGTGACAAAGTCATATTTACCAGCCTTGGATAAATCCAGCATATTGCCTTCAATAAAATCAATTTTTTGCTTGGCTGATGTTGCTCTCTTTTCAGCAATCTTCAGCATATCCGCACTCAAGTCAAGTCCTGTCACATCAAAACCAGCCTGAGAAAAGCGGATAGACTGGATACCTGTTCCACAAGCCAATTCCAAAAGCTTCTTTCTCTCCTTGGTCTTAGGCAAATGACGTAGCGAAAAATCCGTCCATTTATCGTATAAACTATCGTCCATCACAGCATCGTAAACAGCTGCAAAGGTTTCATAAGTTGCCATAGTCATGATACCAAGTCCGCCCGTAATCGGAATGAAAATTAGGAGCTTGGACTTAGGATCCTGATCCAAGCCAAAGCTATCTATTTTCCGACGATTACAGGACGGGTTCAAATCCTTTCTATCACTTTCCTTTTAAAATAAGCAAAGAAACCCAGTTGACTGCAACTGAGTTCAATTGTAACGCTATAGTCTTTTCGTTTGCTTTTAGTACTAGGCAACGAATTGCAGGCATAACTAGAGTTAGGCAAAATGAGTTAACGCCGTAATAAAAGATAAAGGAAAAGACTATAAAGTTTCAGATAAATCTACAGAATGCGCCTCATGCCATAGTTTTTCTAGGTTATAGTGGGCACGCATTTCTTCTGAGAAGATATGCACAACAACACCACCGAGGTCTAGTAAAACCCAGCCTCCAGCTGCATCGCCTTCGACATGACTGCCTTTAAAGCCTGCTTCAGCTACTTTTTCACGGATATTATCAGCGATAGCGTCCAACTGACGGCTATTCATTGAGCTAGTGATAACAAAATAGTCCGTCACGCTGGTCAAATCTTGTACGTCAAGTGCAAGGATATCCTCCGCACGTTTCTCATCAGCCGCTTTCACGACTAGTTCTAGTAATTCTTTTTCGTTCATTTAGTCCTCTTTCAAATAGTGCACAAAGGCGTTATAGGTTTCAAGGGTTTGGGGATAGATGGGGAATCCCTGATGAGCCAAATGCTCCACAGTACGAGCTGTTTCGTAGGCCACTGCCTTATTGAGCGATAAACTTGCAATCTCACGCGCCACATCCACTCCCGGAAATGCTCGGTTATGCTCGATATAATCTGCGACGTAGATGACCTTATCAAGATCGGTCATCTGACCCGCTCCGACTGTATGGATTTCAATAGCTCGCAGGATTTCAGGGTTTTGCAAGTTCAAATCTTCCTTGATTTTGTAGATGCCGACCATGCCATGCCAGACATTATTGCCCCAGTTTTTGAGGTCAGGGTCTAGCTGGTAACGGTCAATCAAGTCTAGAAATTCCTGATCTGACAACTTTTTAGCATAGTCATGAAGAAGGCCTGCAAGACCAGCTTTCTCAGCATCGACTCCAAATCGCTTCGCTAGCTCTATGGCTGCGCGCTCCACACCCAAACAATGGGTTAAACGTTTTTCAGGTAGAAGCTCTGCCATTTTTTCCAACAAAGCCTCGCGAGAACAGTTGATATAGTCTTGATAGGTCATCAGTAGAGTCCCTCCTTCTCGATGTAGTCTAGCACTGGCTGAGGTAGGAGAAAGTTTGGTTTTCGGCCTTGGGCAATGAAGTCACGCACCATGCTGGACGAGATGTCCATGAGAGGCACATCCACCCAGATAACTGGATAGGAAGTTCCAGCCTTGTAACGCGGACGCTGAACTCCCACAAACTGAACCATGTCGACCAGCTCATCAATTCGGTACCACTTAGGCAGATAGTCCACCATATCAGCTCCGATAATGAAGTAATAATCCGTATCTGGATGTTGCTCTGTCAAAATCTTCATGGTGTCGTAGGTGTAGGAAATGCCCTTGCGCTCTAACTCAATGGTTTCAATGGCTAGACCTTCGATCCCCTCAATCGCCAATTCAAGCATCTTGAGACGGTGGTGCTCGGGGATGGTTTCCTTTTTATCTACATGAGGAGGTTGGTATTCGGGCATGAGCAGGACTTGGTCCAGTCCCAACTGTTGTCGCACTTGGTCCGCAACGATAAGATGGGCATTGTGAACAGGGTTAAAATTTCCCCCTAAAATCCCGACTTGTTTGCGTTTTTTCTCCTTGATTTCTGGCTCCAACTCTACCTTGGTAAAGGGAGTCAATAATTCAATTGCCATAGGCTCGTCTTCCTTTAATTCTCTGTAAAAACAGTTGTTTGGAGTAGGTATTTAGATTTCTTTAACTTTCTTGGAAATCTTGCGATTTTCTTTCTTGCTGGATTGTTTATACAAAATTAAGATGCGTCCGATTTTTTGGACAGTATCTACACCGATTTCTTCTTCCAAGATTTCAGCTACTTCATGGATGTTTTCATCTGTGTTTTGTAAGAGAGTAACCTTAATCAATTCACGCGCGTCAAGAGCTTGACGGACGCTGGTTTTGATTTGGTCGTTGAGACCATTTTTCCCGATTTGGATGATGGGTTTGAGGGTGTGTGCATGACTGTTGAGGAAGGCACGTTGTTTCGATGTTAATGACATGATTTCTTTAAAAGAGTTTCTTTTTATACTTTTCTGAAGTGGTGACGGACGTCAGCAAAGTCCTTCGGACTTTCATGACTAAAATTTGAGCCTAAGGTCTCAAATTTTCCGCAGTTGGTACAATCACTTGTACCAACTGACACCACAATGAAAAGTATTCGCTGTGGGCTCGCACGAATTTAGACAACCCTTTCCTTTCTGTGTTTAAATAATTGCTTTTCGTGTGACGACGGCGACGCCTTCTGGTGCCCAGACGGCGACTTTGGCAGTGCCTGTTACTCGGATCCAGCCTAGTCCTGAGATGACTAGGTCAGTCTTGTCCTTGATGGTAAAGACATGTTGGACTAGTTTGGGAAAATCTTCTTTTTCTTTACTATTTGGTGGTGTTAGAAGGGTTCCAATGTGTTTGTCGTAGAAGTCAGTTGCTCCTTCAAGCTTGGTACGGTGGAGTTTGAGTTCATTGTCAAAGAAGGCAGTAAAACCTTGCTTTTCTCCTGCAATGAAGTCAAAGCGTCCCAAACCACCTAAAAATAGAGTTTGCTCAGGGTTAAGTTGATAGGTTTTAGGCTTGATTTCCTTTTTAGGGCTGACATACTTGAGGTTTTTGGCTGTCAAGTAGTGGGCCATCTGGTGGCGATGGATAATCCCCGGCGTATCATAGATATAAGATCCGTCGTCAAGCGGAATCTCAATCTTGTCCAAGGTTGTTCCTGGGAAACGCGAAGTCGTGATGACATTTTGGTCGCCCGTAATTTCTTGGATAATGGCATTGATAAGGGTTGACTTTCCAACGTTGGTCACACCAACCACATAGACATCACGCCCCTTACGGTAGTGTTCAATCTTGTCAATGACTTCCTTAATGGCATGTTTGTTTTGGGCTGAAGTGAGAACGGCATCCACAGGACGAAGACCTTCTTCGTGGGCACGCTCCATAAGCCACTGGCTAATCTTGCCAGCCTTTACGGACTTAGGCAGGATATCTTTTTTATTTCCAACCAAGAGGACATCATTGCCCGACACAAAACGTGGCAAACCTGGGATGACAGAGCCATTAAAGTCAAAGATATCAATGACATTGACCACCAAGGCATCACTGTCTCCCACCTCGTGCAAGAGCTTGAGGAAATCATCGTCTGTCAACTGGACATCCGTGATTTCATTGTAGTGGCGGAGACGGAAACAACGTTGGCAATAGACTTCGCCAGTCTCCAAACCTTTTTCGAGTGCTGATTGGGGAGTGAAGCCAAGACCAGCCTTGTCTGTCGTCTGAATGGTTGCTCCACAACCAATACAGAGAATTTCTTCCATAGTTAAATTCCTTTTTTATATGTAATCGGTCCGTACTTTTCAGTAATTTGCTTCATGACACGGCGCTCGCGAGCTCGGTTAATCTGCGTTTTGATGGAGTCGTGTTGGACCAAGGGTTTGACTAAGATTGAGCGAATGCCTGCACGATGAGCCGCTCGTATATCTGTCATGAGTTGATCGCCGACCATGACCACTTCATTTTTTTCGTAGTGAAATTCCTTCATAGCACGGTTAATCCCAAATGTGAAAGGCTTCAAGGCCCAATAAACGTAGTCAATCCCAAATTTCTCAACTGCGCGTTGAACCCGTTTTTTGGTATTATTTGAGACCACGATGATACGGATACCTGCGTCTCGGAGGTCATGTAGCCATTGCTTCATCTCTGGCGTTCCATCAGGGTTGTTCCAAGCAATGAGGGTATTGTCCAAATCGACCAAAACAGCCTTGATCCCCTGCGCTTGCAGGCTTGGGACTGTCAGATCATAGACTGCTTCCACAGCAAAATCTGGCATATAGTTTTCAATTGCCATTCTGGCTCCTTTTCTTTTTAATTTCTAGCAATTTTCTTTAAACATTGGGCTAAGACTGCCCATAAAATTAGACTAGCTATCAAAATATAAATCCAAGCATTCGGTTCATCTGTAAACGGTAAAGGGACATTCATTCCGAAGAACCCTGTAATAACCGCAAGGATAGCCAGCAAGACTGAGATAATTGTCAAAGTTGTCAAATTATCATTCAAATTATTATTTAGGATGTTGTTGTAAGAGGCTGAGAGTTGTTGCAAAACTTGAGAAATCAAGTCTGTCATCGAAACCAACTGATGCGCTTCAATCATAGCATCATCAAACTGCTCTCTTTCTACCTCATTAAGATTGCGATAAAGAGCATTCCCTTGGATATGTTCCAAGAGGAGACGATTTTGTTTGGCAGCAGCTGTCAAGTAAACCATACCGGTTTCCAAGTCAGAGAGGGCAAAAAGATTTTTTTTAGTTGTTTTTTGACGAAGAAGTGCACTGATTTCATCCTTACTTTTATCCATCTCTTCAATAACTGGATAATAAGCATTACTAATAATCTCTAAACTGGCAAAAAGAAATTTGTAGATGGAAATAATTTCATGGCTTTCAAGATAGGTCGCCATGCGTTTAATCACATAAGTATTCTTGTGATTGCTAATTGTGATCAGCCGTTGTTTTTCAACGATAAAGGTCATCGGAATCGCTTCATAATATTCTTTGTCTTTTTCTAAATCAAGAACATTATAAATAAAGGTTACCGTCCCCGTTTCACGGTTATAATCCATGTGGGCTCGTTCATTTCTATCTAGAGCATACTCGATGGTTTCCTTGTCCAAGCCATAGATGTCAGAAAGATCTTCCATGTTTTTAATCTTGTCCACATCAAGGTCTATCCAGGTACAATTGTGACCTAGTTTTTTCTCTACAAATAGCATACTCTCTCCTTTACCAAACTCTTTCTATTGTACCACAAATCTGCTAAAATAGCAGACCTACTCTGTACGAGAGAAGTTGCTAACAACAGTGATATTTCTGTTAGGAACAAAGTGAAGGGCTTGGTCGTCACTGCGAAGTTGGGTCGTACGAATTCCTACACTAACGACCTTTCCGGATACGGTAATAGGACCATTTGTCAGGATCACTTCGTCGCCCACATCGAGCTGACGTTCAAAGAGAATGAAAAAGCCGTTGATGACATCGGATAGAAAGCCTTGTGCCCCCATCCCAATGGCAACCCCAGCAATCCCTGCCCCAGCAAGGAGGCTGGAAACTGGCAAGCCCAAAATAGACAAGATACAGTAAATCAAAAAGAAATAAAGGGTGTAGTTAAAGATATTCTCAAGCAAACGAGAAATGGTCTTTTGTCTGCCCGCATCCCGATTTGAAAATTTAAGCGAGGGCTTGACAATCTTTCGTACAGTCGCATGAAGCATCTTTTTAGCTATATAAAATAGCAGAAACAAAATCAAAAGAGAGATCACCTTGGTCAAGACATTCTCTAATACAGTTGTTACATCCAATTTATCAAGATAACGTTGAAAAAATTCTTGCATACAAAACTCCTTTTTAGTATTATACCACAAATCATCCCGTTCAAATCCCTCATAAATATTCTGATATTCCCCCAAACTCAAAAAAAGACTTGCCTCAACGGCATATTTATACTATAATCATAAACAATACACTTTGAAGGAGACTATTATGAAAAGAATCATTCGAGCCTGGAACAAGGCCAGCCTCATCAAACGTATCCTAATCGGCATGCTTCTGGGAGCCTCTCTAGGGCTACTTTTTCCTAGTCTGTCGGGGCTCAGCATTCTCGGTGACCTATTCGTTGGGGGTCTGAAAGCCATCGCTCCTGTCTTGGTCTTTACCCTCGTCGCAAATGCCCTCTCACAACATCAAAAAGGGCAAGATACCAATATGAAGACCGTTATTTTTCTCTATCTACTCGGTACCTTTGCAGCTGCCTTGATTGCTGTACTGGCTAGTTTTCTCTTCCCGGTCCAGATTACTCTCAGCAGTGCGAGCACAGAGATTGCCCCACCAGACGGCATCGGTCAAGTTCTCAGCAACCTCCTGCTGAATCTCGTGGACAATCCCCTCAACGCCGTCGTCAAAGCCAACTATATTGGAATTCTATCATGGGCTGTTGTCTTTGGACTTGCTATGAGAGAAGCTAGCAAAAACAGCAAGGAATTGCTCAAAACCATGGCTGGTGTAACTTCCAAGATTGTGGAGTGGATTATCAATTTGGCACCTTTCGGAATTATGGGCTTGGTCTTCAAGACCATCTCTGATAAAGGAATTACCAGCCTTGCTAACTACGGAATTTTGCTAGGACTCTTGATTGCAACTATGGCTTTTGTGGCCCTTGTCATCAATCCCCTCATTGCCTTTCTCCTTATGAGAAAAAATCCTTATCCTCTTGTTTTTAAATGTTTGCGTGTCAGTGGAATTACAGCTTTCTTTACTCGTAGTTCTGCCGCTAATATCCCTGTCAACATGAAACTCTGCCAAGATCTTGGACTCAATCCAGATACCTACTCTGTTTCTATTCCCCTTGGCTCCACTATTAACATGGCTGGCGCAGCCGTAACCATTAACATTCTGACTCTAGCTGCAGTCAATACGCTAGGAATCTCTGTCGACTTTGGTACAGCCTTTGTGCTCAGTGTCGTCGCTGCTATTTCTGCCTGTGGAGCTTCTGGAATCGCTGGTGGATCACTTCTCCTCATCCCTGTCGCTTGTAGTCTCTTTGGGATTTCAAACGATGTTGCCATGCAGGTAGTCGGAGTCGGTTTTGTCATCGGTGTCGTCCAAGATTCCTGCGAAACTGCCCTGAACTCTTCTACCGACGTCCTCTTTACAGCAGTAGCTGAGTACGCGTCGGCACGTAAAAAATAGATTTTTTAAGACAAGTCTTCCAAGCCTTGTCTTTTATACTCTTATTCTAGTATTATAGGAAATTCTCATGTCTATCACCCAACGTACGACAAAACTGATCTTAGCGACCTGCCTCGCTTGTTTTCTCGCTTATTTTTTAGATTTATCATCAGCAGTTTCAGCTGGAATTATCGCTCTCTTAAGCCTCTCCGACACGCGCAGAAGTACGCTGAAATTAGCCCGTAACCGCCTCTTTTCCATGCTCCTAGCACTCGCTATCGGTGTTCTAGCCTTTCAACTGACAGGATTTCACATCTGGAGTCTCGGCCTCTATCTGGCTCTCTACGTGCCCCTAGCCTATAAAATGGGCTGGGAAATCGGCATCACCCCTAGCAGTGTCTTGGTCGGTCATCTCTTAGTGCAGGAGTCCACTTCTCCAGACCTCTTGTTAAATGAAGTACTCCTCTTTCTCATCGGGACAAGCTTTGCTCTATTGGTCAACCTTTATATGCCTTCTCGTGAGAAAGCCATCCAAAGCTACCACCTTCAGGTCGAAGAAAAGTTAAAAGATATCCTGCTTCGTTTTAAATACTATCTGTCAAAGGGAGACGGACGCAATCAAGCCCAACTCGTTGACGAATTAGACAACCTCCTCGATGAAGCTCTCAAACTGGTATATTTGGATCACTCGGATCACCTCTTTCACCAGACGGACTACCACATCCACTACTTTGAGATGAGACAGCGACAAAGTCGTATCCTGCGAAATATGGCGCAGCAGATCAATACTTGTCACCTAGCCGCAAGTGAGAGTTTGATCTTGGCACAGCTCTTTTCAAAGATAGCAGCCCAGCTAAGCCAGACCAACCCTGCTCACGACCTACTTGATGACATCGAACGCTATCTGCAAGTCTTCCGCCATCGGAGTCTCCCTAAAACACGTGAGGAGTTTGAGACCCGTGCCACCCTCCTGCAGCTACTACGCGAAGCCGAAACCTTCATTCAGGTCAAGGTCGATTTTTATCAAAAATATGGAAACTAGAAAAACCTCAGAAGAATTCACATACCATGATTTCTCTGGGGTTTTTAATTTACCTTTGACTTCAATTACCTTTACTATATGAAAAAATCCACGAATCGATACTATTCGTAAAACTTTACTAGTGGAGCGCCTAGCCAAGTTCCATAGAAACTTGGCGTTAGTTACTTAGATTGTTACACAAACAAATAAATTTCCTGAACTACGACACTGAGTTTTACAAATCGATTCCATTTGTAAAACTCAGTTAGTGAGGCAGTTCGCCAGTTCGCTTCCTTACCATTACGACGGAAAAATCCACGAATCGATAATATTCGTGGATTTTTCCTAGTGAAGCGTTTAGGTAGACCGCCATAGCGGTTACCGTCAAATGACAGCAACTTTATGTTGCTAGTCATTTGTAACGATTTACATTTTTTCCTCCAACTCCACGTCTGGATACTTGTCGACAAACCAGCGGAGGGCAAAGTCATTTTCGAAGAGGAAGACTGGTTGGTCAAAACGGTCTTTTGCCAAGATATTGCGGCTTGATGACATGCGCTCGTCTAGGTCCTCTGGCTTGATCCAACGAACTGTCTTTTTACCCATTGGAGTCATGACAACTTCAGCGTTGTACTCACCTTCCATGCGGTGCTTAAAGACTTCAAACTGGAGTTGACCAACAGCGCCTAGCATATACTCGCCTGTTTGGTAGTTCTTATAAAGCTGAATAGCTCCTTCCTGCACCAATTGTTCAATCCCCTTGTGGAAGGATTTTTGTTTCATGACGTTCCTGGCAGAAACTTTCATGAAAATTTCAGGAGTAAAGGTTGGCAGTGGTTCAAACTCAAACTTGTTTTTTCCAACCGTCAAAGTGTCTCCAACCTGATAAGTCCCTGTATCGTAAACCCCGATAATATCACCTGCCACGGCATTGGTCACATTCTCACGACTTTCCGCCATAAACTGAGTGACATTCGACAGTTTGGCACTCTTCCCAGTACGAGGCAGGTTGACACTCATTCCACGCTCAAATTCACCTGATACGATGCGGACAAAGGCGATACGGTCACGGTGACGAGGATCCATGTTAGCTTGGATTTTAAAGACAAACCCTGAGAAATCCTTGTCGTAAGGATCGACAATTTCGCCATCTGTTTTCTTGTGTCCATGTGGCTCTGGAGCAAATTTCAAAAAAGTTTCAAGGAAGGTCTGTACCCCAAAGTTAGTCAGGGCTGATCCGAAGAAGACCGGAGTCAAATCACCTGCGAGAATGGCTTCTTCTGAAAACTCATTTCCTGCTTCATTCAGGAGTTCGATATCCTCTTTTACTTGCTCATAAAATGGGTTACTTCCAAAGAGTTTGTCGCCATCTTCCAAACTGGCAAAACGTTCATCCCCTTTATAAAGTTCTAAACGTTGGTTATAGAGGTCATACAAGCCTTCAAAGGCTTTCCCCATCCCGATTGGCCAGTTCATTGGGTAGCTAGCAATACCTAGGACTTCTTCTAGTTCTTGCAAGAGGTCTAGCGGTTCACGACCGTCACGGTCCAGCTTGTTCATAAAGGTAAAGACGGGAATACCACGGTGTTTCACAACCTCAAACAATTTCTTAGTTTGAGCCTCGATACCCTTGGCAGAGTCCACGACCATGACCGCAGCATCCACCGCCATCAAGGTCCGATAGGTGTCTTCTGAGAAGTCCTCATGCCCTGGTGTGTCTAGGATATTGACGCGTTTGCCATCGTAATCAAATTGCATAACAGATGAAGTGACCGAAATCCCACGTTGTTTCTCAATATCCATCCAGTCAGACTTGGCAAAAGTCCCTGTTTTCTTTCCTTTTACAGTACCAGCCTCACGAATCTCGCCCCCAAAGTAGAGCAACTGCTCAGTGATGGTTGTTTTCCCGGCGTCCGGGTGGGAGATGATAGCAAAGGTACGGCGTTTCTTGATTTCTTCTTGAATAGTCATAAGTTCTCTTTCTTTGATTTTCTATTTTAGTTGTTTCAGTAGCTAAGAATGATTTTTACATTGGATTTTACCATTCCTTTCAACTCTCCATTATATCGGATTTTGGGGAGTTTTTCAATCATCCATCAGACCAAAAACAAGGCTAGACTTTGACATCCTTTCTCTTTTTCCACCGTTTCTTGAACAAGATATCAAAGAGAAGCAAGGCTAGAGAAAGAATAACCGACACAAGGAGGTACTTTAGCCATAGAGGAGCATTCGAGATAAACGGTGTATCTCTTAAGAGGCCATAATTTCCACCAGTCACCTGATTAACCCCAATTAGAAAGAGATTGAGAACAAAGGTGTAGGCTACTATCATATATTTCTTGAGCAGGCTCTTGTCATAGTGATTCATCAAGTAGACCAAGGAATTCACCAAAAGGGCATAGTGCCCAATCAAAAATGAAAAACTAGTGATATGGGGGAAATCATAGGGGTCAAAAACGGGGTAAACCAAGGCAAAGACCGCTCCACTTGCTCCTAAGAGGGCAAAGTATTGCTTGCTCCGCCATTTATCTGGCAAGAAAACCACTGCAAACATAGCCAAACGACAATGATAAAAAGGGAGACTATTAGACAATGGAATCCCAAAACCAACATACCAACTATAAAGAGTTAGTAACTGGAGAATCTGAATCCCCTTAAACAAGTAGACAAAGCGTGGATTCTTGTGATAAGCAAGCGCCCCATAAATACAAAGCACTAAGACAAGCATCATAACCCCATACCAAAAGAGCGAAATGGGAGGAGGTACGGTTTGGAATCTTGTAAAAAAATTATGTAGCATATTTTCTATCCTAACTCATCTTTCGAGGAATTCTTCCTACATTAATCTCTAGTCTCACTCAATTTTTCTTTTAGTTTAACTATTATAGCGAATTAAAAGCGATTTTTCAATTTCTATTTCTTTTCAGTTTGCCTTAGCTTATTTATAGGAAAATATGGTAAAATAGAACAGACTAAAAATCATCATTTCACGAAAGGATGCAAGATGAAAATTACGCAAGAAGAGGTGACGCACGTTGCCAATCTTTCAAAATTAAGATTCTCTGAAGAAGAAACTACCTCCTTTGCAACAACCCTATCTAAAATTGTTGATATGGTTGAGTTGCTGGGCGAAGTCGACACAACTGGTGTCGCACCTACTACAACGATGGCTGACCGTAAAACCGTACTCCGCCCTGATGTGGCCGAAAAAGGAACAGACCGTGACCGCTTGTTTAAAAATGTACCTGAAAAAGAAAACTACTATATCAAGGTACCAGCTATCCTAGACGATGGAGGAGATGCCTAATGACTTTTAATCATAAAACCATTGAAGACTTGCACAACCTCCTTGTCTCTAAGGAAATTTCTGCAACTGAATTGACACAAGCAACGCTTGAAGATATCAAATCTCGCGAGACGGCTATCAATGCTTTTGTTACCATCGCTGAAGAGCAAGCCCTCGCTCAAGCTAAGGCTATTGATGAAGCTGGAATTGATGTGGATAATGTCCTTTCAGGAATTCCACTGGCTGTTAAGGATAATATCTCTACAGACGGTATCCTCACAACTGCAGCCTCAAAAATGCTCTACAACTACGAGCCTATCTTTGATTCGACAGCCGTTGCCAATGCAAAAGCCAAGGGCATGATTGTCGTTGGGAAAACCAACATGGACGAGTTTGCTATGGGTGGATCAGGTGAGACTTCTTACTACGGTGCCACTAAAAATGCTTGGGACCACAGCAAGGTTCCTGGTGGTTCATCAAGTGGTTCTGCCGCAGCTGTAGCTTCAGGGCAAGTTCGTTTGTCTCTTGGTTCTGATACTGGTGGTTCTATCCGCCAACCTGCTGCCTTCAACGGGATTGTTGGTCTCAAACCAACCTATGGAACAGTTTCACGTTTCGGTCTCATTGCCTTTGGTAGCTCATTAGACCAGATTGGTCCTTTTGCACCAACCGTTAAGGAAAATGCCCTCTTGCTCAATGCTATTGCCAGCGAAGATGCCAAAGACTCCACTTCTGCTCCTGTCCGTATTGCTGACTTTACTTCAAAAATCGGGCAAGACATCAAGGGTATGAAAATTGCTTTGCCTAAGGAATACCTTGGTGAAGGGATTGCCCCAGAGGTTAAGGAAACTATCCTGAACGCGGCCAAACACTTTGAAAAACTCGGTGCTATCATCGAAGAAGTGAGCCTTCCTCACTCTAAATACGGTGTTGCCGTTTACTACATTATCGCTTCATCAGAGGCATCCTCAAACTTGCAACGTTTTGACGGTATCCGTTATGGCTACCGCGCAGAGGATGCGACTAATCTTGATGAAATCTATGTAAACAGCCGTAGCCAAGGTTTCGGTGAAGAAGTGAAACGCCGTATCATGCTGGGTACTTTCAGTCTTTCGTCAGGTTACTACGACGCCTACTACAAGAAGGCTGGACAAGTCCGTACCCTCATCATCCAAGATTTCGAAAAAGTCTTTGCGGATTATGACTTGATTTTGGGACCAACTGCTCCAAGTGTTGCTTATGACTTGGACTCACTCAACCATGACCCAGTTGCCATGTACTTGGCTGACCTTTTGACCATCCCTGTCAACTTGGCAGGTCTCCCAGGAATTTCAATTCCTGCTGGATTCTCTCAAGGTCTACCTGTCGGTCTCCAATTGATCGGTCCTAAATACTCAGAAGAGACCATTTACCAAGTTGCTGCTGCTTTTGAAGCAACAACAGACTACCACAAACAACAACCTGTGATTTTTGGAGGTGATAACTAATGAACTTTGAAACAGTCATTGGACTTGAAGTCCACGTAGAGCTCAACACCAATTCAAAAATCTTCTCACCAACTTCTGCCCACTTTGGAAATGACCAGAATGCCAATACCAACGTGATTGACTGGTCTTTCCCAGGAGTTCTGCCAGTTCTCAATAAAGGTGTTGTCGATGCCGGTATCAAGGCCGCTCTTGCCCTCAACATGGACATCCACAAAAAGATGCACTTTGACCGCAAGAACTACTTCTATCCTGATAATCCAAAAGCCTACCAAATTTCTCAGTTTGATGAGCCAATCGGCTACAACGGCTGGATTGAAGTCGAGCTAGAAGACGGTACAACTAAGAAAATCGGTATCGAACGCGCCCACTTGGAAGAAGATGCTGGTAAAAACACCCACGGTACAGATGGCTACTCTTATGTAGACCTCAACCGCCAAGGGGTGCCTTTGATTGAGATCGTGTCTGAAGCCGACATGCGTTCTCCTGAAGAAGCCTATGCTTATCTAACTGCCCTCAAGGAAGTTATCCAGTACGCTGGTATTTCCGACGTTAAGATGGAAGAAGGTTCTATGCGTGTGGATGCCAACATCTCCCTTCGTCCTTATGGTCAAGAGAAATTCGGTACCAAGACTGAGTTGAAAAACCTCAACTCCTTCTCCAATGTCCGTAAAGGGCTTGAATACGAAGTCCAACGTCAAGCTGAAATCCTTCGCTCAGGTGGTCAAATTCGCCAAGAAACTCGCCGTTACGATGAAGCTAACAAGGCAACCATCCTCATGCGTGTCAAGGAAGGGGCTGCAGACTACCGCTACTTCCCAGAACCAGACCTACCCCTCTTTGAAATCTCTGATGAGTGGATCGAAGAAATGCGTACAGAGTTGCCAGAGTTTCCAAAAGAACGCCGTGCTCGCTACGTTGCTGACCTTGGCTTGTCAGACTACGATGCTAGCCAGCTGACTGCTAACAAAGTCACTTCTGACTTCTTTGAGAAAGCTGTTGCCCTTGGTGGCGATGCTAAGCAAGTCTCAAACTGGCTCCAAGGTGAAGTCGCTCAATTCTTGAACGCTGAAGGAAAAACACTCGAACAAATCGAATTGACACCAGAAAACTTGGTTGAAATGATTGCCATCATCGAAGATGGCACTATCTCGTCTAAGATTGCCAAGAAAGTCTTTGTCCACCTGGCTAAAAATGGTGGTAGTGCGCGTGAATACGTGGAAAAAGCAGGCTTGGTGCAAATCTCAGATCCAGCTATCTTGATTCCAATCATCCACCAAGTCTTTGCGGATAACGAAGCCGCTGTTGCCGACTTCAAGTCAGGAAAACGCAACGCAGACAAGGCCTTCACAGGATTCCTTATGAAAGCTACCAAAGGCCAAGCCAACCCACAAGTCGCCCTTAAACTCCTTGCCCAAGAATTGGCTAAGTTGAAAGACAGTGAGTAATTTACTCTTTATACACTTTTTTCTACTTTTAAAACGAGAATGAGACAAGGAGAATAAATGAACAAATTTTTACGATTGCTATTTGTTTTAGTCATCATCGCTATGTTAGGCGCTTCTATACTACAAATTTTCTTTCCATCATACATGGGAAGTCACTCCGGGTACGGAATATCTGCTGGTTGGCAACGAGAAATTGGAATATGGAATTTAGCTGTATTGATTATTATTCTCGCTGTCAATATTAAATACGATTGGTTCTATCTACGAATCGCACTTCTTGCTCTCATTATTGGCGGAATTGGAATAGGAACAAATCACTTACTCAATTATATGGAGTATCACTCTCCTGTAAATGCTATCGGTGCTTTTGAGAATTACTTGCTAGCGATGGGGTGGATTATAGGGGGGCTCATCGAACGCCATTCCATAAAGAAGCTAAATGCTAGTAAATCTTAGATGATTTTTAAAGGTTATCAAATAATTTAATAATTATTTGAGTTATGAAATCAACCTTTTCAATAGTCTCAATGCCAATCAAAAACCCTTCAACGAACTCGCTAAACAAAAGGTCAACAAAGTTTGGACAGGCCTCTACGAGATTGAAGCAACCAGTATCTTGCTTGAAGACCTCAGCTATGACCAAGAAAGTCTTTGTCCATCTGGCTAAAAATGGCGGTGGCGCGCGTGAATGCGTGGAAAAAGCAGGCTTAAAGTTGAAAGAAAACTAGACAGAACAAAACCGGCCCTAAGGTTGGTTTTTTCTTCTCTACCAACTCCCAATAACTATTTTGGCTTTATTTCCAGAGTATTTTATGGTAAAATGAAGAGTAATAATATTTATTAAAGAGGTAAAAACATGATTGAAGCAAGTAAATTAAAAGCTGGTATGACCTTTGAAACAGCTGACGGAAAATTGATCCGCGTTTTGGAAGCTAGCCACCACAAACCAGGTAAAGGAAACACGATCATGCGTATGAAATTGCGTGATGTCCGTACTGGTTCTACATTTGACACAAGCTATCGTCCAGAGGAAAAATTTGAACAAGCTATTATCGAAACTGTTCCAGCTCAATACTTGTACAAAATGGATGACACAGCATACTTCATGAATACAGAAACTTACGACCAATACGAAATCCCTGTAGTCAACGTTGAAAACGAATTGCTTTACATCCTTGAAAACTCTGATGTGAAAATCCAATTCTACGGAACTGAAGTAATCGGTGTAACTGTACCAACTACTGTTGAATTGACAGTTGCAGAAACTCAACCATCTATCAAAGGTGCTACTGTTACAGGTTCTGGTAAACCAGCAACGATGGAAACTGGACTTGTTGTCAACGTTCCAGACTTCATCGAAGCAGGACAAAAACTCGTTATCAACACTGCAGAAGGAACTTACGTTTCTCGTGCCTAATCTCTAGAAAGAGGTCATTCTATGGGAATTGAAGAACAACTTGGCGAAATCGTTATCGCCCCACGTGTACTTGAAAAAATCATTGCTGTTGCTACTGCAAAGGTAGAGGGCGTACACTCTTTTTCAAACAAATCAGTATCTGATACCCTTTCAAAACTTTCACTCGGCCGCGGTGTTTATCTTAAAAACGTGGACGAAGAACTCACAGCTGATATCTACCTCTACCTTGAGTACGGAGTAAAAGTTCCTAAGGTAGCTGTTGCTATCCAAAAAGCTGTCAAAGATGCTGTCCGCAATATGGCTGATGTAGAACTCGCTGCTATCAATATCCACGTTGCAGGTATTGTTCCAGATAAAACACCAAAACCAGACTTGAAAGACTTGTTTGATGAGGACTTCCTCAATGACTAGTCCACTATTAGAATCTAGACGTGAGCTCCGTAAGTGTGCCTTTCAAGCTCTTATGAGTCTTGAGTTTGATACAGATGTCGAAACTGCTTGTCGTTTCGCCTACACACACGATCGTGAATATACGGATGTGCAACTCCCAGCCTTTTTGACAGAGCTCGTTTCTGGTGTTCAAACTAAAAAGGAAGAACTAGACAAGCAAATCACACAACATCTAAAAGCAGGTTGGACCATTGAACGTTTAACGCTCGTGGAGAGAAACCTCCTTCGCTTGGGAGTCTTTGAAATCACTTCATTTGACACTCCACAGTTGGTTGCTGTTAACGAAGCTATCGAGCTTGCAAAGGACTTCTCAGATCAAAAATCTGCCCGTTTTATCAATGGACTGCTCAGCCAGTTTGTAACAGAAGAACAGTAAATAGAAAAAGTGTTTGACAAACATCAAACACTTTTTTCTTTGCCTTCCACTATCTAAAAAAGTGGTAATAGATATAATTATAAATAAAAATCCAGATAGGTTTTGCATGATTGAGAAAGTTAAAAAAACTATGACAGAGAATCGTTAATCTCAGATTGTCGGTAGAACGATAAACAAGGGCAAAAAAGAGACCAATCAGACTATAATATAATAAACTAATTGGGTCCCGGTGAGATAGTATCAAATGACTAAGTCCAAAGATAAGGCCTGATAAGATGACATCTAAATAGTACTTTGACTTAGGAAAGAAGGTATTCATAAAATACCCTCTATCAAGAGCCTCCTCAAAAACAGGACCGATGATTACAGGCAGGACAAAAGATAAGATAGTCGATAAAAAAGTTGGTTGTCCATTTGAAAGAACCACGGTAAAATACTCATCATGAATATTCCTATGATTAATCAAATGAGCATAGCGTGCCCAAAAATCACCGAGAATCTGATAAACTACATAACTTGCAAATAAGTAGAAGACAAATGACCAGTTCCAGCTCTTTTTCTCAAAGATAAAGAGCATCTTTTTCTTTTTTAACCACCAAATTAATAGAAGGCAACTTCCTACTAATCCTATTGTTAAAATAAGAGAATAGGCATCAGCGCCTAACCCTAAAATGATTGCCGCATACAATCCAATTGTTTGTGGTAAATAGGTAGATAGTAAAATAATAAGCAAAAATATTCCAAATTGTCTTAGTTTCTTTGTGTTTCTCATCGTACTTTTTTGAAAAATTATCCTGCTCGGAAGCAGTACTTCCAAGCATCTCTATAAGAATTAAGTGCCCCTTAGCAAATTCTCTATAATATAACCATCTACCATATCCATCTTCCCAAACAGCAAGACCACCTGAAGTTTGCTCCAAGTCCTCAGTTGAAAGAACTGTAAATGTATTTGTACCTATCATTGCAAGTACCTTCTTAAAATATTGTTGTAGGCTCACATCTACAGTATACATCTTTTTTGTCTATTTTATAGTCCATCTCCTCAACTGTCAATTTTTCGTCCTGAAATGTATGTTCTCTAGAAAAAATGCTAGAACCTTTACTCAGTTCTAGCTTTCTTTTTAGTATTTTCTAAACCGTTGGTAACGTTCTTCGAGGAGCTGTTCCAAGGCTAAGCCTTGCAAGCGGTCAAGCTCTGCACGCAATTCATTTTTAACACGAGCTTGCAGTTCCTTACTGGCGAGTCCGGCTTCTGAGATTACCTTGTCTACGATTCCCATTTCTAGGAGTTCGTGTGAAGTGATTTTCATCAACTCTGCCGCTTCCATAGCCCGACTTCCATCCTTCCATAGGATAGAGGCAAAGCCTTCTGGACTGAGCACGGCATAGATCGAATTTTCCAGCATCCAGACGCGATCAGCAACGGCTAGTGCTAAGGCACCTCCAGACCCTCCTTCACCAATAATAATCGCGATGATTGGAACCTTGAGGTCGCTCATTTCCATCAGGTTTCGAGCGATTGCTTCCCCTTGTCCACGTTCCTCAGCCCCCACACCTGGGTAAGCTCCTGCCGTATTGATAAAGGTCACAACTGGACGTCCAAACTTTTCTGCCTGTTTCATCAAGCGTAGAGCCTTACGATAGCCTTCTGGATGGGGTTGCCCAAAATTTCGTTTGAGGTTATCATGAAGACTCTTCCCCTTTTGGATACCGACAACTGTGACTGCTTGTTCACCTAACCAGCCAATTCCACCAATAACCGCACCATCGTCTCGGAAAGAGCGGTCTCCATGCAATTCGATAAATTCATCGAAGATTCCACTGGCAAAATCAAGGGCTGTCAAGCGACTTTGCTCGCGTGCCTCTCTGACTATTTTTGCAATATTCATCCGCGACTTCCTCCATGCAATCTCACTAATTTAGCAATTGTTTCTGGTAGTTCTCTACGTTTGACAATTGCATCAACAAATCCATGTTCAAGCAAAAATTCTGCCTTTTGGAAATCATCCGGCAAGGTCTCACGAACTGTATTTTCAATAACACGACGCCCAGCAAAACCAACCAAACTCTGGGGCTCCGCTAGGATAATGTCACCTTCCATAGCAAAAGAAGCTGTCACTCCGCCTGTTGTCGGATCCGTCAAAATAGTCAGGTAAAAAAGTCCTGCCTTGGAATGACGTTGAACTGCCGCAGAAATCTTAGCCATCTGCATCAAGCTCATGATTCCTTCTTGCATGCGGGCTCCACCAGAAGCTGTGAAGAGTACGACTGACAAGTTTTCTACCGTTGCATACTCAAACAAGCGCGTGATTTTTTCACCCACAACGGTTCCCATAGAAGCCATGATAAAGTTAGAATCCATGATCCCAAGGGCAACTTTTTCTCCCTTGATGCTAGCTGTACCAGTCAGGACAGCTTCATCCAAACC
Organism: Streptococcus mitis; assembly: GCF_003942695.1. GTDB lineage: Bacteria > Bacillota > Bacilli > Lactobacillales > Streptococcaceae > Streptococcus > Streptococcus mitis_BD. Next base: position 150,414 of record NZ_RJNU01000001.1, on the reverse strand, counting down.
TGTCTTTTCACGCATAGTAGCAAGTTTTTTCTGGTAGCCAGGAAAGTTTAATGGATCTTGAGTTTCAATACCCGTAAACATCTCCACAAAGCTGTCAGAATCAATCGTCAAAGCCAAGCGTTCCTGAGCCGAAATACGGAAAGTATAGCTACAATGGGGACAAATTCGTTCGCTCCCAAGATCCTTTTGGTAAATGGTGTGTTTACAACCAGGACACTGGGAGAAGAGTTCATCCGGAACCTCAGGCTTGGCTTGTGGTTTCTGCCTTACGGAACGGTTAGGATTGATCCGAATATACTTATCCTTTTTACTAAATAGAGCCATAACTCCCCCTTTTAGTTCTCATTCTGTTTGAAAGTCTATTCTTTTTCTTGGTATTTTGGCAAGAAAGTTTCCATCAAGAAGGAAGTATCGTAGTCACCAGCGATAACTCGGCGGTCTGAAATCAGATCCAACTGGAAGTCTGCATTGGTTTGCACTCCTTCAATATCAAGTTCATAAAGTGCCCGTTGCATCTTCATCAATGCATCAAAACGATTCTCCCCATGAACAATGATTTTAGCAATCATACTATCATAGTAAGGAGGAATGGTATAACCTGGATAAACTGCTGAGTCCACGCGCAAGCCAACTCCACCACTTGGTAGATAGAGATTGGTAATTTTACCTGGGCTTGGAGCAAAGTTAAATGCTGGATTTTCCGCATTGATCCGGCACTCGATAGCATGACCTCGTAGGACGATATCTTCTTGTTTGAAAGGTAAAGGTTGCCCGGCAGCAATGCGGATCTGTTCCTTCACGATATCAACACCTGAAACAAACTCTGTGACGGGGTGTTCAACTTGCACACGAGTATTCATTTCCATGAAGTAGAAATTGCCACTCGCTTCATCGAGAAGAAATTCAATCGTCCCTGCATTTTCATAGCCAACAGACTCCGCTGCACGAACAGCTGCAGCACCAATTTCATTACGAAGGGTTTTGCCAATCGCAATGGATGGGCTTTCTTCTAAGACCTTTTGGTTATTCCGTTGGAGTGAACAATCCCGTTCACCAAGGTGAACAACATGACCCTCTTGATCTGCAAGAATCTGAACTTCGATATGACGAGCTGGATAAATTACACGTTCAAGATACATAGCGCCATTCCCAAAATTGGCCTTGGCTTCACTGGATGCTGTCTCAAAGGCTGCGACCAAGTCTTCTGCCTTTTCAACCTTACGAATCCCTTTTCCACCACCACCTGCCGATGCCTTAAGCATGACTGGGTAGCCAATCTTTTCTGCAACTGCAAGGGCCTCTTCAGCCGTGTGAACTTCACCATCAGATCCTGGGATAACTGGAACCCCAGCCTTGATCATTTGCTCACGCGCATTGATCTTATCTCCCATGGTATCCATTACAGCCCCAGAAGGACCGATGAACTTAATCCCTACTTCATCACACATAGTGGCAAACTTGGAGTTTTCGCTAAGAAAACCAAAACCTGGGTGGATGGCTTCTGCCTCTGTCAAGACCGCAGCAGATAAAATCGCATTGATATTGAGATAAGACTCTGTCGCCTTACCAGGTCCGATACAGATAGCTTCATCCGCTAGGAGTGTGTGAAGAGCTTCCTTATCAGCAGTTGAATAAACTGCTACGGTCGCAATGCCCAATTCACGTGCAGCTCGAATAATGCGAACCGCAATCTCACCACGGTTGGCAATCAAAATTTTACGAAACATGGAGAACCTCCTTAGTTTCCAATTGCAAAGGTAAGAGTACCACTCGCTGCAAGCTTACCATCTACTTCAGCCTTTGCTTCAACCACGGCGATCGTACCACGACGTTTAACAAAAGTAGCCGTCATGACTAATTGATCACCTGGTACAACTTGCTTCTTGAACTTAACCTTGTCCATGCCAGCATAGAAGACCAGTTTCCCTTTATTTTCAGTTTTGGACAATTCCAAGACACCAGCAGTCTGAGCCAAAGCTTCCATGATAAGAACACCTGGCATGACTGGGTATTGTGGAAAATGACCATTGAAGAAAGGTTCGTTGATCGTGACATTTTTAATGGCAACAATGGTATCTTCGCTCACTTCCAAGACACGGTCCACTAGGAGCATAGGGTAGCGATGGGGTAGAGCTTCTTTAATTCCTTGAATATCGATCATTTGATACGTACCAATCCTTTACCGAACTCAACCATTTCTTCATTTGAAACGAGAATTTCTGTTACCACACCATCCTTAGGCGCAGGAATCTCATTCATGACTTTCATGGCTTCGATGATCACCAAAGTTTGACCTTTTTTGACACTGTCTCCGACTGTGACAAAGGCAGGTTTATCTGGTCCAGCGGCCAAGTAAGCCACCCCTACAAGTGGGCTTTCAACAACATCACCCTCCGGAGCAACCGTCGTTTCAGCTGGTGCTGGAGCTTCTTCCACAGTACTCTCTACTGGAGTCGAAGGGGCTGAAACTATTGGACTAGCAACCACTGCAGCTGGCGCTGAAGGAACTGGAGCTGGTGCTTCAGAAGCCATTCTTGCTTCATTCTTACTGAACTGCAATTCGTCCGCTCCATTTTTATAAGAAAATTCACGCAGGCTTGATTGGTCAAACTGAGCCATCAAGTCTTTAATTTCATTGATATTCATCTAGCCCTCCCAACGTTTGAAAGCAAGAACCGCGTTGTGTCCGCCAAAACCAAAAGTGTTTGAAATAGCATAAGGGATTTCTTGCTCCAAGCCTTGTCCATAAACGACATTCGCTTCGATATAGTCTGATAACTCACTTGTTCCAGCTGTCATTGGTACATAGTTATGACGCATGGCTTCGATTGTAGCGATGGCTTCTACCGCCCCTGCAGCACCAAGCAAGTGTCCTGTAAAGGACTTGGTTGAAGATACAGGTACTTCTTTACCAAGAACAGCTACGATTGCCCCACTTTCTCCTTTTTCATTAGCAGGAGTTGAAGTTCCGTGGGCATTGACGTAAGCCACTTGCTCTGGAGAAATTTCTGCTTCTTCCAAAGCTAGTTTAATCGCCTTAATCGCGCCTTGACCTTCTGGATGTGGAGAAGTCATATGGTAAGCATCACAGGTATTACCATAGCCAACTACTTCAGCCAAGATAGTTGCACCACGTTTTTCAGCATGTTCAAGGCTTTCAAGAACCAACATCCCTGAACCTTCTCCCATCACAAAACCATTACGATCTTTGTCAAATGGGATAGAAGCACGGGTAGGATCTTCTGTCGTAGAAAGAGCTGTCAAAGCTTGGAAACCGGCAATGGCAAATGGAGTGATAGATGATTCTGATCCACCAACTAACATGACATCTTGGAAACCAAACTTGATAGAACGGAAGGCATCCCCAATGGCATCGTTTGATGAGGCACAGGCTGTATTGATTGATTTACAGATACCGTTTGCTCCGAAACGCATCGCAACATTTCCTGAAGCCATATTTGGCAAGGCTTTTGGAAGTGTCATTGGTTTAACACGTTTTGGACCTTTTTCATGAAGACGGATAACCTGATCTTCGATTTCTTTAATTCCCCCAATACCAGAAGCCACGATAACACCAAAACGATCTTTATCAATTGCTTCTACATCAAGATTTGCATTTGTCACCGCTTCTTGAGCCGCATACAAGGCATACAAAGAATAATTATCAAAACGGTTGGTATCTTTTTTGACAAAGTATTTATCAAATGGGAAATCTTGAACTTCTGCCGCATTGTGCACAGCAAATTCGCTGTGGTCAAATTTAGTGATTTCTCCAATTCCAATTTTTCCAGTTTGCAAACTGTTCCAAAATTCTTCTGGAGTATTTCCGATAGGAGAGGTCAATCCGTAACCTGTTACTACAACTCGATTTAATTTCATCTGTCTTACCTATATCTTTCCTTATTTTTACATGCTAAGTCCGCCATCAACAGCGAGAACTTGTCCAGTCAAATAATCTTGTCCGGCCAGGAACACTGTAGCATCTGCGATATGATCTGCTTGACCAAACTGTTTCATTGGGATTTGTGCCAATGTCGCTTCCTTGACCTTATCAGATAAAACAGCAGTCATATCTGACTCAATCATCCCTGGCGCAAGAGCATTTACGCGCACATTGCGATTGGCAACTTCACGTGCTACTGACTTGGTAAACCCAATCAAACCCGCTTTAGAAGCTGCATAGTTGGCTTGTCCGATATTTCCCATCAAACCGACCACACTGGACATGTTGATAATTGCTCCTTCACGTGCCTTAATCATCTGTTTCAAGACTGCTTGCGTCATGTTAAAGGCACCTGTCAAGTTGATCTTAATCACTTTTTCAAAGTCTTCCTCGGTCATCTTGAGCATAAGCGTATCCTGATTGATCCCAGCATTGTTGACCAAGACATCGACAGAACCGAGTTCTGCAATCGCTTGATCTACCATACGTTTGGCATCTGCAAAGTCTGAAACATCACCTGAGATCGGTACTACTTTGACACCGTAGTTTGAAAACTCAGCCAGCAATTCTTCTGAGATTGCTCCGCGGCTATTCAAGACTACATTAGCACCTAGTTGGGCAAATTTGTGAGCAATGGCAAGTCCGATACCACGACTTGAACCTGTTACAAAGACATTTTTGTTTGTAAGTTGCATTCTATCTCTCCTGTTTCCTGTTGTATTTTGTGGGAGAAGGGGTCATTAGTTTCCTAACAAAGCATCCAAGCTTGCTTGGTCTTCAACGTTAGCTAGCTGAGCTGTTTTATCAATCTTTTTGACAAAACCTGACAGGACTTTCCCCGGACCGATTTCAATAAAGTTGGTCACACCAGCATTCTGCATCACTTCGATACTCTCATAGAAACGAACAGGTTCTTTGACCTGACGCGTCAAGAGCTCTTGGATTCGGTCTTTTTCCATGATTGCAGCTTCAGTATTACCTACTAGAGGGCAAATAAAGTCTGAGAAACTAATCCCCTCAAGAGCCCCAGCTAGCTGTTGGCTAGCTGGCTCTAGAAGGGCTGTGTGGAAAGGACCCGACACATTTAGGGGGATCAATCGTTTAGCTCCTGCTTCTTGCAAGAGTTGGACCGCTCGGTCAACTGCAGCCACCTCTCCGCCAATGACGATTTGGCTTGGAGTATTGTAGTTAGCTGGAGTCACTATACCGACTTCAGAAGCAGTTTTGCAAGCTTCCTCAATCACTTCTACTGGAGTGTTAAGGACAGCTACCATCTTGCCTGAACCAGCTGGTGCCGCCTCTTCCATATAAGCTCCACGCTTAGCAACCAAGGCAACTGCCTCTTCAAAGTCCAAGGCTCCGCTAGCTACTAAAGCAGAATATTCACCAAGGGATAAGCCTGCAACCATATCTGGCAGATAGCCCTTTTCTTTCAATAGACGGTAGATGGCAACCGAAGTCGCTAAAATAGCAGGTTGCGTATAGCGGGTCTGGTTTAACTTGGTTTCATCCTTATCGATCAAGTCACGCAGGTCATAGCCCAGTACTTGACTGGCTTGGTCAATGGTTTCCTTGACGATAGGATAGTGGTCATAGAGGTCTCGCCCCATCCCTAGATATTGAGCACCTTGACCAGCAAATAGAAAGGCTGTTTTAGTCATTTCTTACAACTCCTGCCCAACGAGAGGCTTCTTCCTGAATTTTCTTGGCAGCGCCATAGTACAGATCTTTTAGGATTTCTTCAACGGTTTCTTCTTTAGAGACCAAACCAGCAATCTGACCCGCCATGACCGAACCGCCTTCTACATCTCCATGAACAACGGCTTTAGCAAGAGCACCAGCTCCCATTTGCTCAAAGATTTCTAAATCTGGTTTTTCTTGTTTAAAGGCATCCTTTTCAGCCTGTTCAAAGTCACGTGTCAACTGGTTTTTAATGGCACGAACAGCATGACCAAAATGCTGAGCTGAAATGGTTGTATCAATATCGCGTGCTTTTAGGATTTTTTCCTTGTAGTTTGGATGAGCGTTTGATTCCTTAGCTACTACAAAACGTGTACCAACTTGAATAGCATCCGCACCTAACATAAAGGCTGCCGCCGCACCTTCACCATCAGCAATTCCTCCAGCAACAACAACTGGAATCGAAACAGCTGTAGCAACTTGACGAGCTAAGGTCATGGTTGTCAACTTACCGATGTGTCCACCAGCTTCCATTCCTTCTGCAATGACTGCATCCGCACCGATTTTTTCCATCCGTTTTGCCAAAGCAACACTTGGAACAACAGGGATGACTGTAATACCTGCCTCATGGAAACGAGACATATATTTACTTGGGTTTCCAGCTCCTGTTGTTACTACCTTGACTCCTTCTTCGATCACAAGATCGACAATGTCTTCTACAAATGGAGACAGGAGCATGATGTTGACACCAAAAGGTTTATCAGTCAGCGATTTGATTTTATCGATGTTTGCCTTGACGACCTCTTTAGGTGCATTTCCACCACCTATAATCCCTAAACCGCCAGCTTTAGAAACAGCTCCGGCCAAGTCGCCATCAGCAACCCAGGCCATTCCTCCTTGGAAGATAGGATAATCAATGTTCAATAATTCTGTAATACGTGTTTTCATAGTGCCTCCATCAGTCCTTGCTTACGTAATAGTTCGATTAGTATATTATTTGAGTCTCAAACTATTACCTAAACAAGAGGGAGTGGGTTCCCCCAACTCCTTCTATATCTTATTCGTTCTTATTTTGTTTTCTCTTCAACGTAGGCAACCAAGTCACCAACTGTTTTCAAGTTGTCTTCTGCTTCGATTTGGATGTCAAAAGCATCTTCGATCTCAGAGATTACTTGGAACAAGTCCAAAGAATCTGCATCCAAATCATCAAAAGTAGATTCAAGTGTTACTTCTGATGCATCTTTTCCAAGTTCTTCAACGATAATTTCTTGTACTTTTTCAAATACTGCCATGATAGGACTCCTTTAAAATATAAAAATTTATAACAATGTGTTCACCACATGATTACCTAGATTGTAAGAATAAGCGTGCCCCAGGTCAAGCCTCCACCGAAGCCTGATAAAAGAATCGTCTGGCTACCGTCTAAACGAATCTTACCATTCTCCACACACTCTGAGAGCAAAATCGGGATACTTGCTGCACTGGTATTTCCATACTCCATCATATTGGCAGGAAGCTTGTCTCGGTCTACACCGATTTTCTTAGCCATCTTATCCAAAATGCGGATATTTGCCTGATGAAGCAAGAGATAATCCAATTCCGATGCTGCGATTGGACCATTTTCAATGGTTTCTTTGATCGATCTAGCAACATCTCGATTTGCAAAATCAAAAACTGCTCGTCCATCCATTTTCAAAAAAGCAGGAACTGCCTCTTGATCTGAGAAAGGAGAAGCCAAAGCCGTTTGGCCATAGGTCAAACACTCGCTCCGAGAGCCATCCGTATAGAGACTTTCCACAAGGAAGTGCCGTGTTTCGCTCGTTTCCAAGAGAACCCCTCCAGCACCATCCCCAAAGAGAACGGCTGTCGAACGATCTGACCAATCAACTGCCTTGGATAAGGTCTCAGCCCCGATAACAATCCCTTTTTTGAACTGTCCAGCTGTCAGAAACTTCTCAGCAGTTGAGAGAGCAAATACAAAGCCACTGCAAGCTGCCGTCAGATCAAAGGCGAAAGCTCTATGCGCTCCGATATTTGCCTGAACCCGAGCTGCCGTAGAAGGCATCATCGAATCAGGAGTAATCGTCGCTACAATGATAAAATCAATCTGATCCGCTGTTAAGCTCCCTTTAACCAGCAAACTCTTAGCAACTTCTGTCGCCAAGTCACTTGTAGACTCTGTTTTTGAGATATGTCTCTGTTTAATTCCTGTCCGACTTGAAATCCACTCATCGCTTGTATCCATGATTTGAGCCAAGTCCTGATTAGTGACCACTTGCTCTGGAACATAATGAGCAACCTGGCTTATTTTTGCAAAAGCCATTATTTCAAATCCTCCAAAAATTGATAAAGGTTAGTCAAGCCCCTGCCCATCACTTCTATCTCTTCAGAACTCATGCCATCGATAATTTTCTCGACCATAGCCTTGTGGAAACGTTTATGAAGGCGGTGAACCAAACGACCTTTCTTTGTCAAATGCAAGTAGACCACACGACGATCCTGATCAGAACGAATGCGCTCAACATAACCTTTTCTTTCGAGGTTATTCAAGCTGGTCGTAACAGTTCCAAGAGTTACCATCAGTTCTTTTGAAACCTTACTTGGCGTTGCCTCCGGGAACTTGCCAATCACATCAATCGTGTGCATTTCTTTGATGGAGATGTCTTTGAAACGACTACCTCGTAAGCTAACCTCCTCAATCACAAGGACATTATTAAAAATAGATGTTAAATACTCATTCACTTGTTGGTAGTCCAAAGTATTCCCTCCTTCTCAAAAAAACTTTTGCATTCAAAACATTTGACACGAAAAGTATATCAAACTTCAAAGAATTGTGCAAGTATTTTTTTATTTTCCTGAAAATTTTGGTCGTCTTCTTTCAGAATGAGCTCGAACTCCTTCTTTAAAATCTTCAGTCAAAGACAAAGATTCTTGCAACTTTAATTCCAATTCAGCATAATTCTGCCAATCCTTAAATTGGCTTTCCCAAACCAACTTTTTAATGGCTGCGTATGAGTTTGCTGAGCCTCGTCTTAATTTCTTCAGAACTTGTTCTCTAGTTTTTTCTAATTTGTCAGCTTCACAAACACGGTAAACCACGCCCCACTCCAGTGCTTTTTCCGCAGTCAAAGCTTCTCCTGTCATGGCAAGTTGCGCAGCCCGTGTTACCCCGATACTACGACTCAAGAGATGGATTCCACCAGCATCTGGCGCCAATCCCACTCCAACAAAGGCTTGGATGAATTTTGCCTTATCAGTCGCCAAACAAAAATCGACTGCCACTGCCATATTGGCTGCAGCACCAGCAACTGCTCCATCTACCTCCATCAAAACAGGTTTAGGGATCTGCTTAATTTTATAGGAGATTGTATTGACTAATTCTGCAATCTTATTCAAAGATGGGATATCATCTTCATCCACTGCACGTTTCATCTCAACCAGATCTCCCCCAACTGAAAAGACCTTCCCATTAGCGTTAATCAATATAAACTGAACAGCTTGATCCTGCTCTGCTAGAGTTAAAGCTTCCAAAATCTCCTCACACATTGGGATATGGAAACCATTTGCCACTTCGGGACGATTCAAAGTGATGATAGCAAGATCATCTACGATCTGATACAAGATATGATTCATAGCTTCTCCTTTTATAAGGTGATAAAATTATTTCATTGTCAAAGTATACCTTTTTTTAGATAAAGAGGCAAGAGAAAACCAATCGAAAGTGTCTCGGCTGACCAAAACGCTCACTTTATCCTAAAGACGATACTATTTTCTTCATTGAAAAAAGCCCCTCTTTCTGCTATAATCGTATAAAATACTTACTTGAGGAGTCCCTATGAAGGTTGTAAAATTTGGCGGAAGCTCTCTTGCCTCTGCTAGTCAGTTAGAAAAAGTTTTAAACATCGTTAAAAGTGATAACGAACGCCGTTTTGTAGTCGTTTCTGCACCCGGCAAACGCAATGCTGATGATACCAAGGTTACCGACGCTTTGATCAAATACTATCGTGACTATGTAGCGGGAAATGACATCAGTACTAGCCAAAACTGGATCATCGATCGCTATGCGGCTATGGTGAGCGAACTAGGCTTAAAACCATCAGTTCTAGAAAAAATTTCTAAAAGCATCCGTGCCTTAGCGACTCTTCCTATAGATGACAATGACTTTCTCTATGATACCTTCCTAGCGGCTGGAGAAAACAACAATGCCAAACTTATCGCAGCCTACTTTAACCAAAACGGCGTCGATGCACGCTATGTTCACCCAAGAGAAGCTGGGATTGTTGTCACAAGTGAACCAGGAAACGCACGCATCATCCCATCTAGCTATGACAAGATTGAAGGCTTGGCTGATAGCACCGAAGTCCTTGTCATCCCTGGTTTCTTTGGGGTCACTAAGGAAAATCAAATCTGTACCTTCTCCCGTGGTGGATCCGACATAACTGGTTCCATCATCGCTGCCGGTGTCAAAGCCGACCTCTACGAAAACTTTACAGATGTCGATGGTATCTTTGCTGCCCATCCGGGTATCATTCACCAACCACACTCAATCCCTGAGTTGACCTACCGTGAAATGCGGGAATTGGCTTATGCAGGTTTCTCAGTTCTTCACGATGAAGCTCTGCTCCCTGCCTACCGTGGAAAAATTCCTCTCGTTATCAAAAATACCAATAACCCTGACCATCCGGGTACTCGTATCGTTCTAAAGCATAGCAGTGATAAATTCCCAGTCGTTGGAATCGCTGGTGATTCTGGCTTTGTCAGCATCAACATGTCGAAATACCTCATGAACCGTGAAGTTGGTTTTGGTCGCAAGGTTCTGCAAATCCTTGAAGATCTTAACATCGGATGGGAACACATGCCAACAGGTATCGATGATCTTTCAATCATTCTCCGTTCTCGCGAACTAACTCCTATCAAGGAAGAAGAAATCCTTCGTCAGTTGGTTCAAAAAGCAGAAGTGGACCATGCTGAAATCGAACACGACCTTTCCATCATTATGATTGTCGGAGAAAAGATGAAGAGTCATATCGGGGTAACTGCTACTGCAACACGTGCTTTGTCTGAGAATAAAATCAACATCCAGATGATGTCCCAAGGTTCAAGTGAAGTTTCCATCATGTTTGTTGTCAATAAAGACCAAGAAAAGGCTGCTATCAAGGCTCTCTACCATGCCTTTTTCGATGAAAATAAGGAAGACTAATCATGGCCCAATCTCTCAATAAAGTCATTGACCTCCAAACCACTGGAACATCTTACCTCTCTATCTCTGGAAAAGTTGGAAAATTTCTAGTCGGGGACCAAGCCTTGGAGTTTTATCCCGATGTCAATGTCGAACAATATATCCAGATTCCCTGGTCCAGCATTCAGCAAATCGGAGCTAACGTAAGTGGACGCAAAATCAGCCGTCACTTTGAAGTCTTCACCGATCAAGGTAAATTCCTCTTTGCCTCAAAAGACTCTGGGGCTATCCTCAAAATCGCTCGGGAAAAATTAGGAAACGACAAGGTCGTGAAACTTCCGACTCTACTCCAGACCATTGGACAAAAATTTAAAAATCTATTTGCAAAAAAGTAGAAACTTTAGTATAATCATAGCAACGGATAAGTAGGTTATCCTCTTCTTTCAGAAAGTCTGCGGGTGCTGCGAGCAGATAGAGGAGATAAGTGAAATTCTACCGTTATTCACAATTACATACACAATCAAGTGCACACCTGTGAAGTTGGATGGAACCGTGGCTCTGCCACTCCAACGCTTTGTTAGGTGTGCTTTTTTCATAAAGGAGTTCTTATGTTAGATATCAAACGTATTCGTACAGACTTTGATGCTGTCGCTGAAAAACTAGCTACACGTGGTGTAGATGCTGCTATCCTTAACGAAATGAAAGAAATCGACGCTAAACGTCGTGACATCTTGGTCAAGGTCGAAAACCTCAAGGCAGAACGTAACACAGTTTCTGCAGAGATTGCTCAAGCCAAGCGCAATAAGGAAAATGCTGATGACAAGATTGCTGCTATGCAAGCTCTCTCTGCTGAAGTAAAATCTCTCGATGCTGAATTGGCAGAAATCGATGCTAAATTGACAGAATTTACCACTACTCTTCCAAACATCCCAGCTGACAGCGTTCCTGTTGGAGCTGATGAGGATGACAACGTTGAAGTCCGTCGTTGGGGTACTCCACGCGAGTTTGACTTTGAGCCAAAAGCTCACTGGGATCTTGGGGAAGACCTTGGTATCCTTGACTGGGAACGCGGTGGTAAAGTAACGGGCGCTCGTTTCCTTTTCTATAAAGGACTTGGGGCTCGTTTGGAACGTGCTATCTACAACTTTATGTTGGACGAGCATGGTAAAGAGGGCTATACTGAAGTCATCACGCCTTACATGGTTAACCATGACTCTATGTTTGGTACTGGTCAATATCCAAAATTCAAGGAAGATACTTTTGAATTGAAAGACACTAATTATGTCCTCATTCCTACAGCCGAAGTGCCTCTTACAAACTACTACCGTGATGAAATCCTTGACGGTAAAGACCTACCAATCTACTTTACCGCTATGAGTCCATCATTCCGTTCTGAGGCTGGTTCAGCAGGTCGTGATACGCGTGGCTTGATTCGTCTGCACCAATTCCACAAGGTTGAAATGGTCAAATTTGCCAAACCAGAAGAATCATATGAAGAATTGGAAAAAATGACAGCCAACGCTGAAAACATCCTTCAAAAACTCAACCTTCCATACCGTGTGGTCGCGCTCTCTACTGGAGATATGGGCTTCTCAGCTGCCAAGACTTACGATTTGGAAGTTTGGATTCCAGCACAAAATACCTACCGTGAAATCTCAAGCTGTTCAAATACAGAAGATTTCCAAGCTCGTCGTGCTCAAATCCGTTACCGTGACGAAGCCGATGGCAAGGTGAAACTCCTTCACACCTTGAATGGTTCTGGACTTGCAGTTGGACGTACAGTGGCTGCAATTCTTGAAAACTACCAAAATGCAGATGGTTCTGTAACCATTCCAGAAGCTCTTCGTCCATATATGGGTGGCGCTGAAGTTATCAAACTATAAAAATAAGGCCTAGCTATTTCTAGCTAGACCTTTTTCGTAACCAAATTAGATAACCACTCAAGACAAAGAGTAAAATAGTGAGGCATATAACAGTTTCAGCAAACACCAGATAGTCCAGAAAAGGAAGTTTCAAAATTCCCTGAGCCATTTTAAGCGATGTAGCTGTGATGATGGTTGGGAAGGTTAAGGCTGAGAATGCTGGTTGAAAACCTTGTTTTAAAATATTGGGCAAGCGAGTCAAAACGAAGATGAAAAAAGACTGAGAGACAAGCATCAGCAGTAACAAGGCCCAGGTCGGAAGAGTAACTCCACCGATACGCACCAGAGCTGCTAAGAGCAAAGAAAAAGGAGCGCAGTAGATTCCTTCTTGCCCTAGTAGGGCTGGAGTCAATGGCTGTTTCTTTAGATCACTGTAAATCAACGGATAGAGAAAACAAGTAGCGAGAAAGCCGAAAGTCACCGTTAGGTAGGCAATCTGAATCAGGCCAACGACTGGATAGGTCAAGGCTGCCACTGCTATGCCCACATAAAGTACTGTCCAGCTTGGTGTTGCACTAGCTCTTTCCTCCACTCCAAGAAAGTGACGAGAAAAATAAGCGATCAAAGCAAAATCCAAAATAAAAGAAAACCACCACAAAGGCTGGGATAGGATAGGCATAGACGGAACTAGTCGCAAGACATAGGTCGATAAAATCATCCCCGCCATAGGAAAGGTAGCTATACCAGATAAAAGAGGGGGCTTGGTCAATTCTTTCTTGGTTTCTTCCCAATTAAAAAGATGAAGAATCAGAAAGAAAATCCATAAGACCAATCCAGTCAAACTAAATAGGTGCGAAAGAACAGGCCAAGTATCCGCAATCAAGTTTCCTGCACCTGCCAAACCTAACAAGCAACCAGAAAATACCAAGGGGAGTTTTTTCATGGCAACCTCCGTTAATCATATTATTATCAGTATAGCACAAAAATCCTTAGAATAGCACAGAAAAATGAAGACTGGATAGATCAGCCTTCATTTTTTCTTTAGGATTCGGACTATGCATAGGGTTGCAATTCTGGGTTAATAGGCGTATTGGCTAGGTTGTTGGCATAATTGCAAAGGCTAGCAAGACTAACACCTAGAACCACGTCCAAGGCATTTTGTTGCGTATAGCCGGCTTCTAAGAATTCAGCCAAGGCTTCATCTCCCACACGCCCTTTGGTATTGATGACTGCCAAGGTAAACTTGGCTAGAGTATCTAGCTTAGGATCTGTCTCGATTGGAGTACGGTTGCGGAGGGCTTGAAGAAGATCATCATTCATCTGGATTTGTTTGATTGAAAAGGCAGTATGACCAGCCACGCAAAAAGCACAACCATTGGTTACAGCAGCTGTGATTTGCACTACTTCGCGTTCCACCGGTGTTAAGCTATTGCGACGGTTGATAGCTCCGACAGTTCGGTAGGCTTCAAGGGCGGTAGGGGCATTGGCCAAGAGACCGATGAGATTGGGAATATAGCCATTGTTGTCTTTTTGTACTGTTTCAAGAACTTCTTTCACTTCTGCTGGTGCTGATTCTACTGTGTGGATGGTAAATGTTGTCATAAGAAACCTCTTTTCATTTTATTGTCATTTAGTCTATCATAGAATTTTCCACTTGGATAATATATATTTTCAATCGCCTTGATAGAAAATGTCTATGAAATGAAAAAAATCACACTAAAAGTGTGATTGGGTTAGTGTTTAAAATACTTTTTAGTCTCAGCAATGACGACTGGCGACAAGACTAAGAGGGCAATCAAGTTTGGTAAAGCCATCAGGGCATTGACGATGTCTGCGATAATCCAAACCATATCCAACTCGATAAATCCTCCCAACAAGACCATGACTACAAAGACTACACGGTAAAGCCAGATAAAACGAACACCGAAGAGAAACTCGAAACAGCGCTCTCCATAATAGTTCCAACCTAAAATTGTCGTAAAGGCAAAGAGAACAAGGAAGATGGTCAAAAGGGCAGGCCCAAAGTGTGAAAAAACTGTTGAAAAGGCTGACTGGGTCAAGGCAACACCATTTAAATCTCCGCTCCAAACACCAGTTACTAAGATTGTTAGACCTGTCAGAGTACAGATAATCAAAGTATCAATAAAGGTTCCTGTCATGGAAATCAAGCCTTGCTCTACAGGCTCATTAGTCTTAGCTGCAGCCGCTGCAATGGGAGCTGAACCAAGACCAGATTCGTTAGAGAAGACTCCTCGCGCCACACCATTTTGGATAGCCATCCGAATGCTAGCACCTGCAAAACCACCTACCGCAGCAGCTGGACTAAAGGCTGAAGTAAAGATGAGGGCAAGTGTGGCTGGGATTTTCTCAATATTAAAGAGAATAACTGTAAGAGTTCCCAAAATATAGACAATAGCCATAAATGGAACAACTGCTGTCGAAACCTTAGAAATAGATTTGAGTCCACCAAAGACTGCAATCGCTACAAAAACAGACAAAACGAGAGCTGTGATATCTGGATCAATTTGAGCTGTATTTTGGATAGATTCTGTAATCGAATTGACTTGGGTAAAGGTACCAATCCCTAGAAGGGCCACCAATACACCCGCTAGGGCAAAGAAGATAGCAAGGGGGCGCCACTTTTCTCCCATCCCCAAAAGGATGTAGTGCATGGGCCCTCCAGCTACAGCGCCGTTTGCATCCTTGCTACGGTATTTGATAGCCAGCAAGCCTTCGGCATACTTGGTCGCCATCCCAAAAAAGGCTGCCATCCACATCCAAAAGAGCGCCCCTGGTCCCCCAACCTTAATGGCCGTCGCGACCCCGATGATATTTCCCGTACCAACGGTGGCGGCTAGAGCTGTACAGAGAGCAGCAAAGCTCGACACATCGCCATGCCCCTTGTCCTTGGTAAAGATCAACTGAAAGGCCTTAGGGAGACGAGCTACCTGCAAAAGGCCTAGTCGGATGGTCAAATAGATACCCGTTCCGACCAATAAGATCAAGAGGGGAGGCCCCCAAACGAAAGCATCAAGCGCTTTTAGCAATTCTAACATTTCCTTCTCCTATCTTTTCAACCCCAAAAGAAAGAGCACATGCAAGATACATGTACTCTGGAATGCTTAGATAAATGCTAAAAAGCGGTCTATCTTAGCTCTGTCCTTTTACCTGAGAGTTTGAGCAGTTGCCTGCCTTGCCCCTTCGGTGCCTTTACGGTCTCTCCAGAGTTCCGTCCATTTACAGTCATGGAAAACAAACCTTTCTCCATTTCTATTAAACTTCATTCGGTGTTGGTGTTTTATTTTTTATTATTCTACAAGAAAAGTTAGCCTTTGTCAATGTTTTCTATGAAAATTTTTAGTTTTCATTTCTTTTTTCAGAAAGATTGACTCCTTCTTCTCTCTATCCTTTAAAAGTCACAATGGTGGCGCCACTGCCTCCAGCATTTTGTGGAGCATAGCCGAAACTCTTGACATGCTTGTTTCTTTGCAGATATTTGGTGACGCCCTCACGGATGACTCCTGTTCCGATACCATGGATGATGTCGACTTGCGCCATGTTATTGAGCAGGGCTTGGTCGATAAAGGCGTCCAGCTCATTCATGGCCTCTTCGTACCGTTTGCCACGAAGATCCAGTCTGGCTTGCGGACCACGACCAGAAGCTCGTTTGATAACATTGACTTGTTTTTTCTTGACTGGGGCTTCTTGTTGGTTCTGAACAAGGTCAAATTCTTTCTCTTCCAAGGTCATCTTGATCAAACCAACTTGGGCTTCCCAGCGACCGTCCTTAAGCTGATTGGTCAAGGTTCCACGTTGTCCATAACTGAGGACCACAATATCATCCCCCACCTTTGGAGTCCGTTTTTTCTTGGCCTTTTGAAGGACCTTGTTTTTAGACAAGTCCACTTTTTCAGGAGCCAGTTTTTTCAGCTCAGCCTTGGCTTCAATGATTTCGTGGGGTTTAAGTTGAGACTTACTGTGGAGGTTCTTGAGAATCTGGTCACTCTCACTTAGAGCGAGTTCCACAATCTCAGCAGCCTGTTCACGCGCCTTGTTGAGCTCAGTTTCCTTTTCACGATTGAGCTCGTTATAGAGTTTTTTGAGTGCTCGGTTCATCTTGAGGTTTTCTTGCTCCACCTCACGAATATTGTCCAAGCGTTTACGGCTTTCAAGCGTTTGCTCTTCCAATTGTTCAATGATACGGTTGACGTCATTATCTTGATTGACCTGCTGGCTGGCATCTCCTACGATGACATCTGACAGTCCTAGGCGTTTGGCAATTTCAAAGGCATTGCTTCGACCAGGAACTCCCTGCATAAAGCGATAGGTCGGACGCAGGCTGGCTGTATCAAACTCCATACTGGCATTTTGCACAAAGGCTGTCTCAATACCGTAGGCCTTGAGCTCTGGATAGTGGGTCGTCGCCATGGTCTTGACCTGACGGAGACGAAGATCCTCCAAAATAGCCATAGCGAGGGCTGCCCCTTCCTGCGGATCGGTACCTGCCCCAAGCTCATCTAGCAATAAGAGCGAGTGCTGATTGACCTTGCCAAGAATATCTACGATATTGGTCATGTGGCTGGAGAAGGTAGACAAGCTTTGTTCGATAGACTGCTCATCCCCAATATCCGCGAAGATTTCCTCGAAAATACCGACACGGCTTCCTTTATCAGCTAAAATGGGCAAGCCTGACTGGGCCATGAGTTGAGTCAAGCCAAGGGTTTTGAGCATGATGGTCTTCCCACCTGTATTGGGACCTGTAATGACAATGGCCGTTAATTCCTTGCCAAAGTGTACATCGTTTGCAACAGCATTTTTGACCAAAGGATGGCGAACATGAAGGAGTTGAATTTCTTGATTCTCTGAAAGTTGAGGAACAACTGCTTGTCTTTCTTGGATGAAACGCACCTTGGCACGAATCAAGTCTAAATGGCCGATAATCCAAGCGTCATTAGCAATCTCAGCAGCATGAGGGCGGACGCGTTCTGATAGCTCCTGCAGAATACGAATCATCTCATAGCGTTCGTCAGCTCGTAGACTAGCGATTTCTTCGCTCAGCTTGACGACCTCACGTGGCTCGATATAGACCGTATTACCACTAGCAGAGATGTCATGGACAACACCTGCAATCTTGTTACGATAGGTGTTCTTGACAGGTAAAACCTGACGACCATTTCTGCTAGCGATTATGCCTTCGGTCAACATCTGTGCTTTTTGCTTGAGCAAGTCTTGCAAGACATCTCGAACTTGACTCTCACTATCATGGATTTTCCGACGGATGCGTGCTAGCTCTTCACTGGCGAAATTTTCGATAAATCCTGCATCATTTAGGGATTGAAGACTCCCTTGCAAGTGTGGAAAATCATGCAGTTTTTCAAACCATCTCGCCAACTGCTCCAAGCGTACATTTTCAAGATTGGCATAAAAACCTTGCAACTCTCTGCTAGCAAGTAAGACTCGTTTAAGGAGTAGGAACTCCTCAATACTGAGGTCCGCCCCCATCTCCAGACGCTTACAAATCGCTGAAATCTCACGTGTCGCTAGGATGGTAAAGTGAGGTTGCTCCACAAAAAGCGCCTGCATTTCCTCCATCTCTGTAAAGGCTTGTTTGATCTTTTCCACCTTTGCAGTTGGAGCCAAGCCTTTTAACTCCTCTAGTCCTTGTTCTGTCAGGAGATGAGGTTCAAACAAGGCTTTGATTTTATTGAATTCTAAGGTTTCTAGTATTTTTGTATTCATATTTTTTCCTTGTGTATTTGTTTACAAAATCGTAGCAACTAGAGGTTTTTGACCTAGTCCTCCAATCTGTAAACAAAGGGCTAGGAAAAATCCCGCCCTTTTTATCCGATTAAATTTGTCACCCAGAGTTGTTTGATAAGGTTTGTCGTAAAAGGGATACTTTGGATGATGTGTTTAGCTACGATACTTTTTTCAAGTGAATTTTGAATGACTGCCAGAGGCACAGTTGCAAGAATGGTCAAAGCCATCTGCAAGACGAATAAGGTTACCAATAGCGACAAAGCCCCCGCACTAACCCGGAACCACTTGCCACCTAGTGTTTTAACTGGAATCAAATGTAGAAACAAACCGATAAAACGTCCGATAGTGTAGCAAATCCCGAAAACTAGAAGGTAGGCCAGCCCCGCATAAAAGACCTTGTCTAGATGAAAAAGCTGGGCTGAAGGGAAGAAAAAGGTACCCTGTCCTTCCTGAGGATTGGCATAAGGAACAAGCAAGTGAAATTGATCTCCCAGCGATTTATAAAACTGCCCAGCAATAAAGGCTGAAATCACTGCCACGAGGAAATAATAAACTTGCAGCACCAAACCTCTACGGTAGCCGATGTAACCCCCCCAAGCTAGAACCAGTAAGAGAAGGATCGAAATCATAGGGAATCCTCAATCTTGCTCTGCTCTTGCTTGACAGCCACTAGCTTATTTCGAAGGTCTTTAAGCTCCTGCTCCTTATCGTCAAACTCAATCTCACGACTAAGCTGCGTCGATAGGCTGTTAATCGCTAAAAGGAGGGCAATGGTTTCATCATCCGCTCCAGGCATTTGTTCCTTAATTGCTTGGTATTTTTCAGTCGCAACCTTGGCAATTTCCTCCATAAAGAGGTTGTCATGCTCGGTTGTCAAGGTTAATGTCTTTTTCCCGAATGTAAACTTATATCGATTTAGATTTGCCATAAAATTCACCTCACGATATTATACCAAATTTCGCTAATTTTGTCAGTTTTTACCAATTCTCCTGCTTTTGTGGTACAATAGAGACTATGGCAAGTATCACACTCACACCAAGTGAACAGGAAATTCAGAGCTTTTTAAGCCAGTATCAGAAGGCTCTCAGTCCTAGTAAAAATCCTTATATTCGCTATTTTTTGCGACTGCATCAGGTAACAGTTTCCATCTATACTTCTGGAAAAGTCCTCCTGCAGGGCGAAGCTGCTGAGCAATACGCCAGTTTCTTTGGCTATCAAGTTGTAGAGGAAAACAGTGGACAAGATTTTCCTATGATTGGGACTGATGAGGTGGGAAATGGTTCCTACTTTGGTGGGCTTGCTGTCGTGGCTTCCTTCGTGACACCTGACCAGCATGACTTCTTACGAAAACTGGGTGTGGGGGATTCAAAGACCCTAACAGATCAAAAGATTCGTCAGATTGCCCCTATCCTTAAGGAAAAAATCCAGCATCAAGCGCTCCTCCTTTCACCGAGCAAGTACAACGAAGTTATCGGAGAGCGTTACAATGCTGTTTCTGTAAAGGTTGCCCTTCACAATCAGGCCATCTTTCTCCTGCTTCAAAAAGGAGTCCAGCCAGAAAAAATCGTGATTGATGCTTTTACAAGCGCTAAAAACTATGACAAGTACTTGGCGCAAGAAGCCAACCTTTTTCCAAACAAAATTAGCTTAGAAGAAAAAGCCGAGGGAAAATACCTGGCTGTTGCGGTTAGCTCTATCATCGCGCGGGATCTCTTCCTCGAAAACTTGGAAAATCTTGGACGAGAACTAGGCTATCAACTGCCAAGCGGCGCAGGAACTGCTTCTGATAAGGTTGCTAGCAAAATCCTTCAAGCCTATGGCATGAAAGGGCTCAACTTCTGTGCCAAGCTTCATTTTAAAAATACTGAAAAAGCCAAAGCACTTCTAGAAAGGTAAATTATGAATTATTTTAAAACATTTCTAAAAGAGTGGGGACTTACGTTCCTTATCATTATACTCGTTGGTCTCAGTCGTCTCTTTCTCTGGACCAATGTCCGTGTGGAAGGACACTCTATGGACCCGACTCTAGCTGATGGAGAGATTCTCTTTGTCGTCAAACACCTCCCTATCAACCGTTTTGACATTGTAGTTGCCCATGAAGATGATGGAAATAAAGACATCGTTAAACGCGTCATCGGCATGCCCGGAGATACCATTCGCTACGAAAACGACAAGCTCTTTATCAACAATCAAGAAACCGACGAACCTTACCTAGCAGACTACCTCCAACAGTTTAAAAATGACAAACTTCAGAGCACCTATTCAGGGAAAGGCTTTGAAGGGGATAAGGGTGTCTATTTTAGAAGCCTTGCTCAGAAAGCTCAGGCCTTTACTGTTGATGTAAATTTCAACACCAGCTTCAGCTTTACCGTACCCGAGGGTGAGTACCTCCTCCTTGGAGATGACCGTTTGGTTTCTAGCGACAGTCGCCATGTTGGAACCTTTAAAGCCAGTCAAATCAAAGGAGAAGCCAAATTCCGTTTCTGGCCACTCAACCGTATCGGAATCTTTTAAAACCAGCAACTAGATGCTGTGATAGTCTTTTTGAGTTAGCTTTTAGAATTAGATTGCAACTTGGCAATATCTTGTACCAAGTCCCAAATCAAAGGAAAGCCTAACTGAAAGCTCTATCCCAGCTCTTTTTCTATCAAAAAGGAAATCTATGGAAGTTTATTTTTCAGGCACTATTGAACGCATTATTTTTGAAAATCCCAGCAATTTTTATCGTATCCTCCTCTTAGATATCGAAGATACCAATGCGGAGGACTTTGACGATTTTGAAATCATCGTTACAGGAACCATGGCTGACGTGATTGAGGGCGAAGACTACACCTTTTGGGGACAAATCGTTCAACACTCCAAGTACGGAGAACAACTGCAAATCAGCCGTTATGAGCGGGCAAAACCAACTAAAAAAGGGCTAGTTAAGTACTTTTCGAGTAGCCACTTCAAGGGAATTGGTCTTAAAACGGCTCAAAAAATCGTGGATTGCTATGGTGAAAATACCATAGACGAAATTCTGGAACATCCTGAAAAGCTAGAAGGCATCTCAGGACTCTCTGTCCAAAATCGTGAGGCTTTCCTCTCTACCCTCCGTCTCAACTATGGGACAGAGATGGTCTTGGCAAAACTTGCCAACTACGGCATTCCCAATAAACTAGCCTTTCAGATTCAAGACTTTTACAAGGAAGAAACTCTCGATATTGTCGAAAATTATCCCTACCAGCTGGTCGAGGATATCAAGGGATTGGGCTTTACCATTGCTGACCAATTAGCTGCCGAACTAGGCATCGAAAGCCAAGCTCCCGAGCGCTTCCGTGCTGGCCTTGTCCATAGTCTCTTTCAAGTTTGTATGGATACAGGCGATACCTATATGGAAGCCCGAGACTTGCTGGAACAAACCCTTACTCTCCTCGAGTCTTCCCGTCCTGTAGAACTCGATCCCAGCCAAGTCGCTCAGGAACTCTCCCATCTGATTGAAGAAGACAAGGTTCAGCAGATTGATACCAAAATCTTTGATAACAGCCTCTTTTTCGCTGAGGAAGGCATCCGCAGTCACTTGGTTCGTATCCTTGAAAAAGGAAAGCAGAAAAGTCAGGATTTGGAAACCATTCACAAGCATATCTCTACTGTCGAGCAAGAACTGGGGATTCAGTACGATACCATTCAAAAACAGGCTATCTGCGACGCTATCCAGAACAAGGTCTTTATTCTAACAGGTGGACCTGGTACTGGTAAGACGACTGTTATCAATGGGATTATCGCTGTTTATGCCCTCTTAGAAGGTCTTGACCTCAGGAAAAAAAGCAACCTGCCGATCCTTCTTGCTGCTCCAACTGGTCGAGCAGCTCGACGCATGAATGAATTGACAGGTTTGCCTAGCGCGACCATACACCGTCATTTGGGAATGACGGGTGACGATGATACCAGTCATCTGGAAGATTATCTGGATGCCGACTTCATCATCGTGGATGAGTTTTCTATGGTGGACACTTGGCTAGCCAACCAACTTTTCTCCAACATCTCTTCTAACAGTAAAATTCTCATCGTGGGAGATAGCGATCAGCTACCTTCTGTTAGTCCTGGACAAGTCCTAGCTGACCTGCTCCAGATACCTCTGATCCCTCAGACTCGCTTGGAGCGGATTTACCGTCAGAGCGAAGAATCAACTATCGTTACCTTAGCGAGTCAGATTCGACAGGGAATCTTGCCAGCCGACTTTACCCAGAAAAAGGCCGATCGCTCCTACTTTGAAATCATGAGTAACCATATCCCTGCAACCATTGAGAAAATTCTTGGTGCTGCCCTCAGAAGTGGCATTCCAGCTCGTGATATTCAGGTGCTAGCGCCTATGTATCGAGGAACTGCTGGTATTGACGCCATCAACCAACTCATGCAAGACCTGCTCAATCCTCAGCAAAAGGGGCAAGTTAGCTTTGAAGCAACTCAGTGTTACTATCGAACAGGGGACAAGGTCATTCACCTAGTCAACGACGCTGAAGTCAATGTCTTTAATGGAGACCTAGGCTACATCACAGATTTGATTCCTGGAAAATACACTGAGTCCAAACAAGACGAGATTGTCATTGATTTTGACGGCAATGAGGTCGTCTACCCACGTAACGAATGGTACAAGATTCGACTGGCCTATGCCATGAGCATCCATAAGTCTCAGGGAAGTGAGTTTCCCGTTGTCATCCTGCCCATCACCAGTGCTAGCAAGCGCATGCTGGAGCGAAATCTCATCTACACAGCTATCACACGTGCCAAGAGCAAGCTTATCCTTCTTGGTGAATTACAGGCCTTTGACTATGCAGTCAAGCATATCGGGACTGCCCGCAAGACCTATCTGATTGAGCGTTTTCAGGACCTGATAGAAAAGACTGACCAAACCAACCCAGCCCCTAGCGAAACGACAAATCATGAGAATTCTCCTCTATCCTACATCCTCACTGAGGAAAACTGGTCTAGCATCCCAGCAATGATCGGAATTACAGATGCAGACCTCAAAGAGATTTTTGGAAAATAGTGCATCAGAAAACCCACCTAGTTAGGTGGGCTTTTTATCATTTAAGATTATTTTACTGTTGCAGTGCTTGTGATCAATTCAACAGCTTTTTTGATTGCGATATCGTGTTTCAACATATCAGCTGAAAGCAAGTTTTGAACTTGTGCCACTTCCATGTTGTAAGTCGCAGCCAATTGTTCGATTTCTTTTTGGATTTCTTCTTCAGTAGCGTCAAATCCTTCAGCTTTGGCAACTGCTTCGATTACAAGGTTAGTCTTCGTACGTGACTCAGCTTCTGCTTCGTATTGTTTGTGAAGGTCTTCTTGAGTAGTTCCAGTGATTTGGAAGTACATGTCAGGGTTGATCCCTTGACGTTGCAAGTTTCCAAGGAATTCATTTACTGAACGGTGAACTTCTTCGTGGATCATTTCTTCTGGAAGTTCTACGATTTCAGCGTTTTCTACAGCTTTATCGATTGCTGCGCCTTCAAGGGCATCTTTGTATGCTTCTTCTTTCGCAGCAGTCAATTCTTTGCGGTATTTTTCTTTCAATTCGTCAAGAGTTTCCACTTCTTCGTCGATGTCTTTTGCAAGTTCATCGTCAAGAGCCGGAACTTCTTTGGCTTTTACTTCGTGGATAGTTGTCACGAATTTAGCTTCTTTACCTGCAAGGTCTTCTGCTTGGTAGTCTTCTGGGAATGTTACAACTACATCAACAGTTTCGCCAGCTGAGTGACCAACCAATTGGTCTTCAAAACCAGGGATGAATTGTCCTGAACCAAGTCCAAGTGAGAAGTTTTCACCTTTTCCACCGTCAAATTCAACACCGTCGATAGAACCAACGAAGTCGATAACAACAGTATCGCCATTTTCAGCAGCAGCTTCCTTGATAACCAATTCAGCCAAGTTGTTGCGTTCGCGTTCGATACGCTCTTCAACGTCAGCGTCTGTTACTTCTTTTTCTACATCTACTGATACTTCAAGGTTTTTGTAGTCACCCAATTTTACTTCAGGTTTTGTCACGACTTCAGCAGTGATAACCCAGTCTTGACCTTTTTCCATTGAAGTTACGTCAATTTTTGGTTGCGCAACCACTTCAAGACCAGCTTCTTTTACAGCTGCTTCATAAGCGTTTGGCAAAAGAGCGTTCAACACATCTTGGTAAAGTGTTTCTTCACCAAATTTTTTATCGAAGATAGGACGTGGAAGGTGACCTTTACGGAAACCTGGAACGTTAAGAGTTTTCTTTACTGAGTTGAAGACACGATCCACTTCTGGTTTGATCTGGCCTTGAGAGATTGTGAAAGTCAAGACACCACGGTTTGTTTCTTTGTTTTCAAATGATACAGACATTCTGTCATTTCTCCTTAAAATTTTTAAATACAGTCTATTATAACATAAACGAGCGACTTTTTTCAAGTAATGAATACGCTTTTCAACGATGCTAAAGGTACTTGCTGGCTTCCTTGATACTGAGTTCAGCCATTCTCTTCTTATTTTTTTCAATAAAACGTGCTACCCATTCGGGATTGGTTTTAGAGTAGTCTCTTAGAGCCCAGCCGATGGCTTTGTTGATAAAAAATTCTGTCTGGTCCAGATTGTTGAGCAGAATCTTTCCCATCAGTTGGACATTTGTTTTCTCTTTTCTTAACAACTGGTGGTCAATAGCGACTCGTCTCAGCCAGATATTGTCTGAGAGGCTCCATTTTAAAATCACTTCTTCAAGTTCTGGATGGTCGGCTACCAAACTTCCTACTACTCGATCTAGGATATCTACCGTGTCCCACCAAGACTTAGTCACGACCAGGCGCTCAAGCTTAGGCAAATCCTCCTTCGTTAGATAAGACTGCATGGTTTTCAAATAGTTAGCAGCCACATATTGGTATTCTCTAGATTCCTTTTCCCAGCAAGTGTCTACAAAATCCCAATCGATAATTCTTGTTTTTTTCGCTTCTGGAAAATACTTTTTATAGAGTGCATTTCTTTCAGGACCTGCAATACCTAAAAAGAGAAATTGATGACGCATATAGGCTTCCATTGGGCCCGCTTTTTCAGGATCTTTTGCTGCTTCTAACTCCCCAAGTAAATCTGCAAGACTCATCTAAAAGTCCTCCTGCCTGACCAAGTGGTGCTGGAAGGCATAGACCGCAGCTTGAGTTCGATCGCTGACCTCAAGTTTGGCAAGAATGTTGGACACGTGGGTCTTGACCGTCTTGAGAGAGATAAAGAGTTCATCTGCGATGCGCTGATTTTCGTAGCCCTTGGCGATCAGTTGAAGCACGTCTCGTTCACGAGCAGTCAATTCCTCATGAAGCTCGATATGATTGCGGTGGTATTCGACCTTCTTGCTGACCTCTTGTTCAATGGCCAGCTCTCCAGCAGCCACCTTGCGGACAGCGTGGAGCAATTCATCTGCACTAGAAGTCTTGAGCATATAACCTTTGGCACCCGCATTCAAGACTGGCATGATTTTTTCATTGTCCAAGTAAGAGGTGACAATCAAAATCTTGGCTTCAGGCCATTCTTTGAGGATGGTCAAGGTCGCGTCAATCCCATTCATCTCAGGCATGACGATATCCATGACAATGACATCTGGACGCAATTTCAAAGCTAAGTCAATGCCTTGAGCCCCATTGGCAGCTTCGCCCACAACTTCTACATCGTCTTGGAGATCAAAATAGCTTTTCAAGCCCAATCGAACCATTTCATGGTCATCTACCAGTAAAATTTTCATCTCTACTCCTTATAATTCCTTATCTAACAAGGGAATACGGATATCAACCGCCAGTCCTTGCTTAGGTGCTGTCAAGAGTTGAACCGTTCCTGCCATATCTTCGACCCGCTCCTTGATATTTCGCAGTCCATAACTCAAGTCATCTAAGCTCCCTAACTGGAAACCAATTCCATTGTCCACCACCTTCAGTTGCACTTCAACATCTGTCTGATAGAGATATACATCGAGACAAGATGCCTGGGCATGGCGAAGGGTATTGCTGATCAACTCCTGCAAAATGCGGAAGATATGTTCTTCAATCTTCTTGGGCAATTTAGACACATTCTGCTTGAGACTAACCTTGAGATCACTCTTGTCCTCTAGCTCTTTTAAGAGAATTTGAATCCCCTCAATCAAACTCTTCTCTTCCAACTCCACTGGGCGTAAATGTAGGAGCAAGACCCGCAAATCTTTCTGGGCTGTTTCGAGGATGGCTGCGACACTTTGCAACTGGGTCTGCATCTTTTCTCTATCCAGCTTCAAAGCCTGCTGACTGACACCTGATAAAATCATATGGGCTGCAAACAACTCCTGACTAACTGTATCATGCAGGTCACGTGCAATCCGCTTCCGTTCTTTCTCGATGATTTCTTCTTCCTTGACCAGGCTTTGATTTTCAGCCTTTTGAACAGCCTCTGTCAAGAGGTTGAGCTTGCCAGACAAGGACTTAAAACTGGCGTCCAAGTCTGGATCTGCAAAGGAAATTACCTCTTTTCCTGCTAGCAGTCGCTTGAGATTAACCTGAATTTTTCTGCGAGAGATTTCTTCTATCACGCGCCAAAAGAGGACAAAAAAGAAGGTCATGGAAAGGCTAAAGACCAAGATTAAGAAGATTAACTTCTCTGTTTTCTCAATATCTTGTAGTAAATAGGACCAGTCTAGTTCAAAAATATCAAGTAGACTATTGGTCAAAAAGAGGATAAAGAGGAAAGAAGTCAGCCCAATTAACAGATACGATTGCTTTTTCATCCTCTGACCACCTCCACATCTCCAATCATAGTAGTTAGGAAAATCTTGACACTCTTGTTACTCTTGAGGTAGTCTCTGGTTTCCTGATGATAGTGTTCATTGCGGAGGGCTCGCTTGGGTTGATGGAGGAAAGTTAGATCTCCATAGAGGCAGTTGACACTGAGGCTGATTTCCACATCTACAGGTACGATAATCCTAGTCGTTCCGATCATCTTTCTAAGGATAATGACATTGTCATGATTGGTTAGGATAACTCTTTCCAAATGAATGGTGTCCTTGCCCATGAGGCGAAAGAGATTGATATCATCAAACTGACAGGTCTGGTGACTAGAGAAATGATGGAGATTGCCAAACCAACGATTCTTTTCATTTTTAACCGTCACCACCTCTTCAAAGACCAAATCGGTCTCCTCTCTTTCTTGATTCATCATTGGATAGAGAAGAAAGAGACTGTAGATCACCGCTACAAAGATAGCTAAAATCACAAAGGGATTGAGCATGACAATGAAAAAGAAAAGAATAGTCGCCACAAGGAGGAGAAAGTTGTTGCCCTCTTTGCCTGCATAATAGCGTATCAGGAGAAGAAAGAGGAATAAAATCAGCAGAAAACGCGAAAAATGCTCTGATACCATCAAAATCAGAGCTCCCGTCAGTAGACAGGCTTCGATAAATAAAAAGATTTGAAATTTTTTCATAGATGCATCCTCTCCCTTCTATTTTATCACAATTCAAAAAAGTCACCTCGGTCTGAGGATGGAAAAAAGGCGTTGACAAAGAGAGACAAAAAAGGGCGGGATTCTTGTCCCGACCTCTCTACATCTGATCTTTTGCTTCTTTTAGTTTACCATAAAGAATGTAGTCTACGTTTTGCAGATCTGCTATGGTTGCACAATTAAGGGCACACATGATCAAACGCAGATCTTCTTTCCAGCCTTGGATGATGCTAATCACTTCCTCGACCGAGTAGGTTTCAACCAATTCTAGAACGGTTCGAGACAGTCCTACAGCCTTGGCTCCAAAGACGAGACATTTGATAATGTCGAGTGGATGGCGAACACCTCCACTAACCAAGAGTTGGACCTTGTCTTTCCAGTTTTGAGCATTGAGAAGGGCTTGCATAGTGGACTGCCCCCACTGATTGAGGTAATCACGCTGACCACTGCGACGGTTTTCGATATAGGCAAAGCTGGTGCCACCACGACCTGACAGGTCAAAGGTTCGAACACCCAGTTCATAGGCTCTTTCGATGGTCTTCACATCCATCCCAAAGCCCACTTCCTTTAAAACGATAGAAACAGGGATTTGCTTGCTATAATCTGCTAGATGCGATTGCCAGCTTCTAAACTTCCTTTCTCCCTCGGGCATGAGCAATTCCTGCATAACATTGACATGCACTTGCAGGAGGACCGGATCCATTGCTTGCACAGTCTGAAGTCCTAGGTCAACAGGCTTATCCAATCCAATATTGGTTCCAAGGAGGAGCTTTGGATAGCTAGATTTGACAGAAAAAGAGTCATCTGTAGAATCCTTGAGGGCTGCGCTGTAAGACCCCGTTACAAACAAAACCCCACAGGCTTCTGCCACCTGAGCCAGCTTTTGATTGATTTCTTTACCTTTTTCGCTCCCACCTGTCATGGCATTGATATAAAAAGGAAAGTCCCACTTTCGACCTGCAAATTCTGTAGACAAATCAATCTCATCTAGGTCATAGAGCGGTAGTGAAGAGTGGATTAACTCAACCTCATCAAAGCTATTATAGAAACTTTTCTGCTCAAGGGCATAGCGGATATGCTCGTCCTTACGATTTGTCGTCATGTCCTATCCTTTCTTGGTATAAGAGCTCAATCCCCAGATCGGCCCAACGATTTTTTAAAGCTTCAGTTGATTGCTCATCAAAACTCAAGGCAATCCCACAGTCACCGCCACCAGCGCCACTACTCTTGGCAACAGCCAGCAAATCTTGACTGGCTTCTTTCAACTGTCTCAGCGAAGGCGTGTAAATGTCTGTGCTCAAGCCTTCTAAAAGTTGGCTGGCTACTTCTACTTGCTCGATGATTTTTTCTGCTTTCCCCTGCTCCAAGGCTTCTACCAAAGCAGACACCGTTGCTTTCGAGGAAGTTAAAAAATTCTGGTCTATGTTTTGTTTGATTTGTTGGACCATATCACTAGACACCGCTACTTGCTTGGTCCATCCCACTAGGAAATCACATTCTAGACCTGGTTTTACTTGTGAGATAGAAAAGCTCCAATCACGCTCCAAAACTGTCGCCAAGTTTTCTTCTTCCAACCACGTAGCTATCTTCTTTCGATCAAACGACTGGTAGAGAACCAAATCCTCTGCCACGATACAGGCAAGGTCTCCCATGGAACCATTGTCACCTCGCTTGAGCAAGACCGCGCTAGCCAGCTTGAACAAGAGTTCCTGATCAACCGTAATATTATACAGAGACAGTATGGCCTTGATAACCAAGACAACGACGCTACCACTAGAACCCAGACCAAACTTTTTCCCTTCTCGTTCCATTTTTCCACGGATTTCCAAAGAGAAAGATCGCAAAGTCTGACCGCGAACAGCGAGGAAGTCATCCATCAAAGCGATCGTTTCTTGAATCAAGCTATAGGCAGGATTTGGCGTCAAGTCCACTGCGAAATCAAACATATCTGAATAGATACGGTAGTTGTCAGAAAAGGCAATCTCTCCCCTCATATAGATAGGTATCGCCTTTATCAAGGCCAACTGCCCTGGCTCTAGAATAGCATACTCCCCTGCCAAATAAAGCTTTCCGCAAGTTTTAACAGCAATCATCTTGGTTCAAATCCTTTGTTTTCGACACAATCAAGCGGTAACGTTGACCGAAGATTTCTGATAAATGCTCCAAGTCTTTCTCCTGACAGAGGACCTTGACATTGGGACCAGCATCCATAGTAAAGTAGCAGGCTTCTCCCTGCTCACGAAGCTGGCGGACAAAGTCCATCGCTTCATAGGACGCATCCGTCAGATATGAAAAGGCTGGCGATGCTGTTTTGGTCGTAGCATGCATAGCAAGGGCATTTTTCTCCGTTAGTTCCCCAACCTTTGCAAAATCATTCTCTTTGAGATAAACCAGCATATCTTGATAGTCCTTCTCAGACTGACGCACCCAGTCATCAAAAGTCGTCGAGGTTTCCACACAAAGTTTCATACCATCACGGCTAGAAATTGGTTTTTTCTTGTCCTCCAGCACCAACATAATCATAGCTAGTTTCAGGTCTGTCTCTACAGGGTAAATTTCCCCACTATCCTTATCCCAGGCACCCAGTGGTCCATAAAAACTGCGGGAGGAAGAACCTGAGGCAAACTTAGCCTCCTGCGCCAACTGGCTCCGATTCAAACCAAGCTTGAAATAAGTATTACATGCCTTGACCAAGGCGGACAAACCACTAGAACTGGATGACAAGCCAGCCGCAGTAGGCATGTTGTTTTGGGTATCGATTCGGACAAATCCCTCACCATCTGGACGGTAGCGGTCAATAATCTTACTCATCTTAGCATGCTCAGCCTCATTTTGTAGCTGACCATTGATATAAAAGGCATCAGCAGTCGCATCCGTCGGTAGAGGCGACAAGGTCGTCTCTGTGTACATGTTTTCCAAAGTCAGAGAGATGCTGCTAGTAGCAGGAACCATCTCTTTTTCTTTTTTCTTTCCCCAATATTTGATAATGGCAATATTTGCGTAGGAACGTACTGTTACAGGCTTTCGATCCATGTCTGAACAGCTCCTTTCTCTTCTAATCGTTTTGCTAGTTCTTGTGCTTGACCTAGATTGGCTACCAAGGCGATGATACAGCCTCCTAGCCCACCCCCACTCATCTTGGCACCTAGAGCACCATGGCTAAGAGCCGTTGCAACAAGGGAGTCTGCTTCAGGGCTACTGACACCAATTTCCTTTAGATGTAAATGCGCCTGACTGAGGATTTGTCCCAGTTTTTCAGCATCTTTTTGTCTGATCACCTCTTCTGCCTGCTGAGTCAATTCTCCCAAGGCATGCAAAAACGGTAGGGCATCCTTGCCCTTACTTTGAACCACTTGGATGGCTTCACGAGTGTGACCATAAACGCCTGTATCAGCAATCACCAAATAGGCCGATAGATCCATCTCAAGCTCTGTAAATCCTACATTCTTGATAAAGCGAATTGGTTGGTCACTGAGACAGGTCTTGGCATCCAACCCGCTCGGATTCATATGGGCAATCATCTCAGCCCGATTGACCAAGATTTCTAATATATCCTGAGGCAGGTCAGCTTGATAGTAGTCAAAAACAGCTCGAATGGCCGCTATGCTAATAGCCGCTGACGAACCCATTCCCCGTTTTTCAGGGATAGCCGAGTCAATCTCACAGCGAATGCAAGCTTCTTTGATATCCAAATACTCCAGCGAAGCATAAACTGCCATGGACAAAGTATCCTCCTCATAGAGACGCCACGGGCTTTCAGCAGGTATCACCTTACAAGTCACTTCCACCTCTAAAAGAGGTAGGGAAATGGCAGGATAGCCGTAGACTACCGCATGCTCCCCTATTAAAATAATCTTACTATGTGCCTGACCGACACCAACTTTTTTTGTCATGTTTTCCTTCAACTAGACGAAAAGACCGTCTTACTTTTCATACAGTAGTATTTTCTCCTATCTATTTTATTATATTTTCACAAAAAAAGCGATTGTTTCCTTCACAATCGCCTCTTTCATTATTGGACCCATTCGCCATTATAGTTGACGTAGTAGCCATCCACTCTTGTACTAACTGCTAAAGCGCCTGAGCTATAAGCATAGTACCATTTGCCATTGACCTGGAACCAACCTGTCTTCATGTCACCATTATTTGCATGTAGGTAATACCAAGTCGAACCATCCTTAATCCAACCAGTTGCCATAGCTCCTGATGGACGGAGATAGTACCACTTGTTACCGACATAAGCCCAGCCTGTCTTCATATCTCCATTTTTAGCATCTAGATAATACCAAGTCGAACCATCTTTAATCCAACTAGTTGCCATAGCTCCCGATGAGCGGAGGTAGTACCACTTATTACCTAGATATTGCCAACCAGTTTGCATAATACCAGTTGTTGGATCTAGGTAATACCAAGTCGAATCATCGTTTATCCAACCCGCACGTCTTTCACCACCAAGGTAGTCTTTCCCTGAATGACCTGTTTTTGCTAGATAGTACCAGTTAGATTGATCGTAGAGCCAACCTGTTTTTAAAGAATGATCTTCATTAAAGTAATAATTTGCTAATTTAAGAACTTCTGGACCTTCAAAGCCTTCACCATATTTTTTACCAACAGTTAATGAATCTTTAACCTCTAATTGTTGCCAGCCAACAAATTCTTGTAATACCCCATCTTGATCAAAGTAGTACCATTTATATTGAAGGCCAATTTCGAAAACTGGACGATTATCAAATAAATCATCACGATAACCCGTCCCAGGAATTTCTAAGTATTGCCAGCCGACTACCATTTCTCCATCATCATCAAAATAGTACATTTTACCGTCTATTTTATGCCAATAGATCGCTTTATGGTCATCTTTTATATAGTATTTTCTATTGTCCTTATCAACAAACTGCCCACCTGTGGTATCCGCCAATACTGTATTTGTCGCTAAAAGACCAAGAAAAAACACTGCTAATCCAACTTGCATGATTTTTTTCAATACTTTCATTCCTTGTATCCTCCTGAAACGATTGTAGCAAAGGCCCGACTGTATGTCAATATATAGGAATTCCTCAAAAAAAGCAGTTACACAACTGCAACTGCTTTTCTATTCTTGCATGGTGTAACCAACACCACGCACGGTTTTAATGTAGCTTTTTTGACCTTTTACATCAAGCTTGCTACGTAGATAACGGATATAAACATCCACGATATTGGTTTCTGTCGCACTTTCGTACTTCCAAACACTTTCCAACAACTGCTCACGAGTCAAGACCTTCTTGCTTCCCATGAGAGTGGCCAAAAGGTCATACTCACGGCGCGTCAGAGCAATCATCTCCTCGCCACGATAAACGGTATGATGTTCTACATCCATACGCAAATTGCGGTAAGACGTTGGAACCTTCATCTGACTACAGTGTTGGTCAATGAAGTCCCGACCTCGGAAAATCGCTGAAATACGAGCCACCAGCTGATCAATAATCACTGGCTTATAGATGTAAGAAACGGCGAAGCGCTGGATTGTCTCAATCTGATCTTGCAATTCTTCGCGATGGTCCAAGACCATGATCACTGAGGCTGATTTTGTCCGACTCAGCTTGTCTGCAAAATCCTGGGCAGTCATATCCCCCAGATGAGCATTCAGTAAAATCAAGTCATAATCTGTCTGGAGAGCCATGGAGAGAGCTTTTTGCCCCTCCTCGACCAGATCAACACGGTATTGCTCTTTTTGGAGTTCCAGACTGAGAAAATGAGCGAGATTTCGTTCTTTCTCAAGTAATAAAATCCGTTTCCCCATGGCAGACCTACTTATTTTTCGTCATACCAAGAGTAGTGGAATGTTCCTTCTTTGTCTTTACGTTGGTAAGTGTGGGCACCAAAGTAGTCACGTTGCGCTTGGATCAAGTTAGCAGGAAGGTCAGCTGAACGGTAGCTATCAAAGTAAGTAATAGCTGCTGAGAAGGTTGGCACTGGTACACCAGCTTGAACAGCAAGAGCTACGATATCACGAACTGCTTGTTGGTACTTAGCAGTGACATCCAAGAAGTATTCATCCAAGAGAAGGTTGGCAAGGTCTGCATCACGGTTGTAAGCATCTGTGATCTTTTGCAAGAAACGTGAACGGATGATACAGCCATCACGCCAGATAGATGCGATGTCCGCAAATGGCAAGTTCCAGTTATTTTCTTTAGAAGCCACACGCAATTGGGCAAAACCTTGTGCGTATGAAATGATTTTTGAGAAGTAAAGGGCTTGACGGATCTTTTCGATCAACTCAGCCTTGTCACCTTCAAACTTGAAAGCAGCTGGTTTTGGAAGAACCTTGCTAGCATGCACACGCTCTTCTTTGTATGTAGAGATGTAGCGGGCAAATACTGACTCAGTGATAAGTGACAATGGCACACCAAGGTCAAGTGATGATTGGCTAGTCCATTTACCAGTTCCCTTATTACCTGCGGCATCAAGGATGTAATCTACGATTGGTCCATCTTGACCTTCATCGTCTTTACGGCTCAAGATATCAGCTGTGATTTCGATCAAGTAGCTGTCCAATTCGCCCTTGTTCCACTCAGTAAAGATTTCAGCCATATCTTCTGCAGAAAGGCCAAGCAAGTGTTGCATGAGGTCGTAGCTTTCTGCGATCAATTGCATGTCCCCATACTCGATACCGTTGTGGACCATTTTCACATAGTGACCAGCTCCATCAGGACCGATGTAAGTCACACATGGTTTGCCATCTTCAGGTGCTTTGGCTGAGATTTCTTCAAGAACATCAGCAACCAATTCGTAGGCTTCTTTTTGTCCACCAGGCATGATAGAAGGACCTTCAAGGGCACCTTTTTCACCACCAGAAACCCCTGTACCGATAAAGTTGATACCAGAGTTTGCTAATTCTTCATTACGACGGATGGTATCTTTGTAGAAAGTGTTTCCTCCGTCAATCAAGATATCACCCTTGTCAAGGTGGGGAAGAAGAGCTTGGATAGTTGCGTCTGTACCAGGTCCAGCTTGAACCATGAGCATGATACGACGAGGTTTTTCGATAGATTGAACGAAAGACTCTACATCGTAGCTAGGTACAAAGTTCTTTTCAGGATGGCAAGCAATTACGTCTTCTGTTTTTTCTTTACTACGGTTGTAAATGGCAACTGTATAGCCACGAGATTCGATATTTAGGGCAAGGTTACGACCCATTACGGCCATACCAACAACACCAAAGTTTGCTTTTGTCATGTGACACTCCTCTTGTTTAATATGTTTTATTTTATCATTTTTACCTATGAAAGGAAAGAATTTTGTAACGGACTCCTAGTAATCCAAGTCATCCGCGTGACCAGCTCCATTACCAACAAAGTATCCAGTCTTACAGTTGAGGGTGAAGAGATAGGTTCCATCTGGTTTGTAGAGGTTATAATAACCATTTCCGTTTACGATATTGACACGTTCCAGGATATATTGATTGCCAGTGATATAGCCACGAGCACGTGATGTTGCTAGGATTTGTTCCAAAACACCATCAGCAAAATTCCAGGCAGGGTTGCTACTATCCTCTACAGCTGATTGGTTGTAGGGTACACGACTAGCACTTCTTTGAAGATTGACACCATCACTAGACAAACCTCCACTTTCTGGTCTGCTGGCAGGCGCTGAACTTGATGAAGCAGACGAACTGCTCGTACTGCTATCAGTCGTTGTACTTGAACTTTCTTGGCTACTGCTACTTGAACTTGAACTAGAGGCGCTTGTTTGCTGGCTCTTACCAAGGCTAATGGCCTTATCTAACAGTTTATCTAGCTCTGTATTCCCTGTTTTAATTTCTGTAAATTTAGCATCTGCCTTGACCTTCGCATTGGTATCCAAGACACCATCAGTAATTGCTGGAGTTTCAAACTGATTATTCACTTCTTGCACAGCCTTGATTTGAGTTTCTAAACTATCATACTTAGACTTGGCCAGAGTGTGCTCTCGGCTACCTTCGAGTTTATCTAGTTGAGCCTTGAGTCGGTCCAACTTGTCAAACTGACTATTTTTCAAAGCCGTTTTATTAGCATCTGTATAAAAAGCATCGTAGAGGGCATTAAACTCTTGTAGGGCTGTTTGTGTTTCTTGATTACTAGAAGAAGACTGGGAAGACTGGATGGCTTGGTTGGAGCGAGTTACTTGACGATAGATATAGTAACTACCTGCCAAGATAAGGGCTGCTGCCAAGGCTGAACCGATAATAAACACGCGCTTCTTTTTAGAATTAGAAACTGTTTCTGGTTCTGCCTGAGCTGAGCGTGAAAGTAGAGCTGTCTCTTCCTCTTCTTTCTCATCAGCAACCTCTGCTGGCGTTTGCTTTTCCAACACAAGCGGTTCCAAGTCTTGATTTTCTTCTCCCAAAGGAGGCAAAATCACATCCGAGCTTGTAGTTTCCACTGAGTCTGACACGGTTTCTTCTGAAACTGTATCGGGTTCCTCTATGATTGGTGCCGACTCTTCAGTGATTTCTGGAACTTCCTGTGTCGTCAATTCTTCTTGAGCCTGAGTTTCCTGCAGTTCTTCTTTTTTAAATTGACGTGTTTCAAACTTATCGGCTTCGATTTCCTCGCGGTGCTGTTTGATGTATTTATCTAGAATACTATCTTCTGGCAGTACACCAGCTTCAACTTCTTCATTTTTACGGATGACTTGACCAACTGTCAGATCTTTCGCCTCGTCAAAATCAAATTTGGACTCTTGATACTCTTTTTTATGGCGATTGTGTCTTTTTTTACTCATCTGTCTTCCTTTCTACTTTACCTCTTGGCGTTTCACACGCTGACCAAAGTATTGATACAAATCCACTTTTAAGGTCCCGTTATAAAGTTTGCGCTTTTTATCCGCTGGGCTTCCGTACTTGCTTTCAAAAGCTTCGTCACTCGTCAGGATAAATTTACTCCAGGTTTTCAGTGGGGTGAAGACCTGCCCCATTTCTGCATAGAGCTTAGTAACTCCTGCATCATCAGACAAACGTTCACCATATGGTGGATTGGAAATGATGACGCCATTTATCTTGTCTGAACGCA
Source organism: Streptococcus mitis (assembly GCF_003942695.1). GTDB lineage: Bacteria > Bacillota > Bacilli > Lactobacillales > Streptococcaceae > Streptococcus > Streptococcus mitis_BD. The sequence continues at coordinate 113,496 of NZ_RJNU01000001.1, read as the reverse complement.
AATCCTGTACCCGCATTTGTTTAAAAGTGATATCTCCAGCTACACCAGCTGCTTGAGCATTGGCCTTAGCAGTCTCAACCATCCGAGCATCAATATCACAGCCCATAATATCCAATTCTATCTCACGATCGATTTTCTTAGCAGCCTCTGTGCGAACTTCTTGGATTAACCGATCGCTAACCCAGTTCCATTCCTCAAAAGCAAAGGAACGGCGAAGCCCCGGCGCCATCTTTCTAGCCATCATAGCCGCCTCGATACAGAAAGTTCCTGAACCACAGGTCGGATCGATCAAGGGCTTGTCTGGATACCAGTTAGAGAGTTGTAAAATGGCTGCTGCCATGTTTTCCTTGATAGGCGCTCCACCCTTTTCCGTACGATAACCACGTTTAAAAAGGCTAGAACCTGTCGTGTCAATCATGACAGTTGCTACATCTTTAAGGATGGACACCTCGATCTTAAACTCAGGACCAGTCTCCATCAAAGGAACACCTTCTGGACGGGCATAGTGTTTTTGTAATTTCTTGACAACTGCCTTTTTGGAAATAGCCTGGACACTAGGCTCGTTGTGAAGTTTAGACTTAACACATTTAGCCTTTGATATCGGGAAACGCGCCCCAAGCGGGAGATAGTTTTCCCAATCTAGAGCAAAAACGCCTTGAAAAAGCTCTTCAAAGGTCTTAGCTGGAAAACTTCCGACTACAATCTTGATGCGATCAGCCGCACGAAGCCAAAGATTGGTCTCAATGATTGCCTTCACATCTCCTTGGAAGCGGACACGGCCGTTTTCAACATGGCAATCATAGCCTAACTCTCGCACCTCACGTCCAACGACAGCCTCAAGACCCGCCGCAGCAGTTGCGATTAAATTAAATTGTTCTTTCATTCTAGTCTTGCAAGACCTTTCTCTTGTTCACTTTAAAAAATGAGGTTGAGAAAAAATTCTCAGCCCCAACCTATATGCAATTTTCTATAAGCCATGTTTTGTTCCAGAAGTGACTAGGACCACTTCCTTCGATAATCATCTGTCTACCGCTAACAGCCTGTAACTGATAACAGTCAGAGTACTACGTTCGTTTCCGTGCACTCCATGCCCCGACCAAAATTTGGGTTGCTAGCTTGAGGGGTTTACCGCGTTCCACTCTCTCTGTTTCCAGAAAGACTCCGTCACTGTGGCACTTTCAAGCCTACTCTGACCTATCCAAAGACTTAGCCATTTCGACTGCCGTAACGATCTCTCGTCCCTAGGCTTATGGTTTCGCCTAGCACAAACACTACAGGCATCACAGCCTGTGCTAGCATGGACTTTCCTCATGAAAAGAGATTCTCTTCACGCGATTATCCAAAAATTGCATCTAATAGACACCTAATTACAACTCAGAATTGTCTACGATTTGCTTACCGAATACTTCTTTTTCAAGTCGATTCAATCGTTTCAAAATATCAAAATTTGTCATTGGAGTAGAACTTGTTACTTCGATAGAACTTTGTTGAGTAGAACTTGCCTGTGGCTTGTTAGACAATTCCTCCTTCAAATCAGCAATCTCCTGACGAAGAGATTTGACCAAAGCTGCGTAAGTCTCATAATCCTTGATCACATCATCTAGGAACTCGTCTACCTCTGCCTTACTATATCCGCGAACTTCACGTCCAAACTCTTGTTCAAAAATATCTTTTGCTGAAAAAATAATACTTGCCATTTCTCTCTCCATTCTTGATTGCTATTCTTATTATATAAAAAAAGACAAACAAAAATCAAGGTCAAAGCCTCACTTTTCGGAAAAATTTTCCACTATTTCGTTCAGATCCTCAAATGTTAATCTTTTTGTAACATAGCCTTCTTGATTTTTCATCATCTGGTAAAAATACTGTAACTTGGTTTCATTTTCTTCGTCATAAAAGAGATAGCATCCATCCGTATTTTCCAGCAGAAATTTCTGATAATCACGTAGTTGCCCCTTGTGCTCATATTGTGGATAGGCATATTTGACAAAGTCAACCTGCTTAAACTCACTGAGTTTGATTTGATTGGCTTCATTCCAGTTACTACCATGGGTTTCAAAATCGAAAATGGTCGCCAGCTGAAATCCATAGTCTGCTTTCATATCCTGTGCCACTTGAAGCACCCAGTACTCAAAGCCCAAGGTCCCTGTAAAGATAAGCCAGGTCACCCCTTCTTCTGCTAGACATTCTAGGTCTCTCCGAATGGCTGTTTTGATAATATCAACGCGAATATCCTTGTCATTAAAGAGACCAAGGTCGAAGGCTGAATAGCCTAAAATCAAGGCTGTTGTCATTTTTAACCCTTTCTTTGTAAATTTATGATATAATAGAGTGATGTTATTGTACCAATAAGGAGAATTATGGTCAACTATCCACATAAACTTTCATCACAGAAGAGACAAGCCCCCCCGTCACAAACTAAAAATTTCGCAAATCGGGGAATGTCTTTTGAAAAGATGATCAATGCTACGAACGACTACTACTTGTCGCATGGGTTAGCTGTTATTCACAAGAAACCGACTCCCATCCAAATCGTACGTGTCGACTATCCCCAACGAAGTCGGGCCAAGATTGTTGAAGCCTACTTTAGACAAGCCTCAACTACTGACTATTCAGGGGTTTATGATGGATACTACATCGACTTTGAAGCAAAGGAAACCAGGCAAAAACATGCGATTCCGATGAAGAATTTTCATCTCCATCAGATCCAGCATATGGAACAAGTTCTTGCCCAGCAAGGAATCTGCTTTGTCCTCCTTCACTTTTCTTCTCAGCAAGAAACCTACTTATTGCCGGCCATTGATTTGATTCGTTTCTATCATCAAGATATGGGACAAAAGTCAATGCCACTTGGATATATTCGAGAAAATGGATATAGGATTGAGCCTGGTGCCTTTCCTCAAATTCCCTATCTCGACGTTATCAAAGAACATTTACTAGGTGGTAAAACAAGATGAACAAACAAACTTTCCTGCGGATAGCTAAGTATGTCAGTATCTGCCTCTTGACTGTATTTATCGCAGCTATTATGCTAGGTGGAGGCCTTTTTCTCTACTATGTAAGCAAGGCTCCAGCCCTATCCGAAAGCAAGCTAGTCGCAACGACTTCTAGTAAGATTTATGACAGCAATGATGAACTTATCGCTGATCTTGGGTCAGAGCGCCGTGTCAATGCACAGGCTAATGAAATCCCTACGGAGCTGGTCAATGCAATTGTCTCTATTGAAGATCATCGTTTCTTCAGTCACCGAGGAGTAGATACGATTCGTATCCTAGGCGCTTCCTTACGAAACCTCCGTGGTGGGGGTGGTCTTCAAGGTGGTTCTACCTTGACACAACAGTTGATTAAACTAACCTATTTTTCAACGTCAACATCTGATCAAACACTTTCACGTAAGGCACAGGAAGCTTGGCTAGCCGTTCAGCTAGAACAAAAAGCGACCAAACAAGAGATCCTAACTTACTACATCAACAAGGTCTATATGTCCAACGGAAATTACGGGATGCAAACGGCAGCCCAAAACTACTATGGTAAAGACCTCAAAGATTTAAGTTTGCCACAATTGGCTCTCCTAGCTGGAATGCCCCAAGCTCCAAATCAGTATGACCCCTACTCTCATCCAGAAGCGGCACAAGAACGCCGAGATCTGGTTCTCTCCGAGATGAAGGGACAAGGTTACATTACTGCCGAACAATACGAAAAAGCTATTAACACTCCGATTACAGACGGACTTCAAAGTCTAAAATCTGCTAATAGCTATCCTCCGTATATGGACAATTACCTCAAAGAAGTAATTGACCAAGTCGAACAAGAAACGGGCTACAACCTTTTGACAACGGGAATGGAAGTTTATACCAATGTCGATCCTAAAGTCCAACAACGTCTCTGGGATATCTACAATACCGACGAATATGTTAATTACCCAGATGATGAATTGCAAGTGGCTTCAACTATCGTAGATGTCACAAACGGGAAAGTCATCGCTCAATTAGGTGCCCGTCACCAATCAAGCAATGTTTCCTTCGGTATGAACCAAGCTGTCGAAACCAACCGTGACTGGGGTTCAACTATGAAACCCATCACAGATTACGCGCCAGCCTTGGAGTACGATATCTACGACTCAACCGCTTCGGTTGTTCACGACGTACCATATAACTATCCTGGCACCAACACACCTGTCTACAACTGGGATAAGAGTTACTTTGGAAACATCACGTTGCAGTATGCTCTTCAACAGTCACGAAACGTCCCAGCCGTTGAAACTTTGAATAAGGTTGGACTAGATCGTGCTAAAACCTTCCTAAATGGACTCGGTATTGACTACCCAGATATGCACTATGCCAACGCGATTTCAAGTAACACAACCGAATCTAACAAAAAGTATGGAGCAAGTAGCGAGAAAATGGCTGCTGCTTATGCTGCTTTTGCAAACGGTGGTATCTACCGTAAACCGATGTATGTTAACAAGGTCGTCTTTAGTGACGGTAGCTCAAAAGAATTCTCTGACCCTGGTACTCGGGCAATGAAAGAAACTACTGCCTACATGATGACAGAAATGATGAAAACGGTCCTAACCTACGGAACTGGTCGTGGTGCCTACCTATCATGGTTACCACAAGCTGGTAAGACTGGTACATCAAACTATACAGATGACGAGATTGAAAAATACATCAAAAACTCTGGCTATGTAGCCCCAGATGAAATGTTTGTCGGCTATACACGTAAATATTCAATGGCTGTCTGGACTGGTTATTCTAATCGCCTCACTCCTATCGTTGGTGACGGTTTCTATGTTGCGGCTAAGGTCTACCGTTCGATGATGACCTATCTCTCAACTGATGATCATCCAGGAGATTGGACCATGCCTGAAGGTCTTTACAGAAGCGGGGAATTTGTCTTCAAGAATGGAGCACGCAATACGTGGACCCCTTCATCATCTACACAACAAAGTTCGACATCTGAAAGTTCTAGCTCAACATCTGAGAGCTCGACTTCTCAGTCAAGCGCAACTTCTCCAAGCACAAGTCAAACGCAGACGATTCCTCAACAATCAGGAACTGCACCTGCTGAGCAAAACCAACCAAGTCAACCGCAACAATAAGCAAAATCCTGAGAATTTTACTTCTCAGGATTTTTATTCTTTATAGCTCAATAGTTTATCCCAACAGCACCATAACTCTTTTAATAGTTTCTCTAACTATTATAGAGGTTATGGAGCTGTCTTTTTCACTTTCTCTTGATGCTAAAATTTGTCAAAAGCAAAGGTAATCAGATGCTATTCCTTTTTCCCTTTCGCGATAAAGATAGCGGATAGAGCTAGGCTAACGCCTGCAAGGAAGAGAGCTGTGTCAGATTTGCTTTCACCTGTTGCCGGAAGCTCCTTCTGATCATCCTGGTTAACTTCTGGAGTCTTAGTATCAGCGAGTGGACTTAAGTTCAATTTGTACTCTGGTTTTTCAACTGTCGGTGCTGGTTGGTCTCCTGCTGTACCAAGTGGACCTGTGTACTCTGGTACTTCATGTACTGCTGCTTCTACCGCGTTCACACCACCTGTAAACTCTAGTTTCTCAACTGTCGGTGCTGGTTGGTCTCCTGCTGTACCAAGTGGACCTGTGTACTCTGGTACTTCATGTACTGCTGCTTCTACCGCGTTCACACCACCTGTAAAGTCCAGTTTCTCGACCGTCGGTGCTGGTTGATCTCCTGCTGTACCAAGTGGACCTGTGTACTCTGGTACTTCATGTACTGCTGCTTCTACCGCGTTCACACCACCTGTAAACTCTAGTTTCTCAACTATCGGTGCTGGCTGATCTCCTGCTGTACTAAGTGGGCCTGTGTACTCTGGTACTTCATGCACTGCTGCCTCAGCCGCATTCACACCACCTGTAAAGTCCGGTTTGCTCAAAACTGGTGGTTCTTCTTCACCCTTACTTGATTGAACAGCTTCTTCCGTTAATTCTTGATAGAAGCTCGCCAATTCATAAAACTCAGCCTTGCCACCTTCCCAGACTAATTTGACGTCTAGAAGAGAGCCACCATTTCGGATAGCAAAGGTTTGGAGACTAGATGTAATGGCACCGAGGTCTGTCCAACTGTCTTGACCATCCTTGAGTGTTCTAGCAAGAACACGTGCTTTCGCTCCTTCAGGAAGACTGGAAACGAGACGAAGGTGGTTGGCATTGGTTGGCTCAGATAAGTGATACACCAATTCGCCCTTGTCTTTTTCAGACTTGTAGCTGGTCAAGACTTTGCCGTCTACAAGGTTGTTGTAGAGATTGCCTTGGCTTTCTCCACTGTTTCCTTCTACTGTCGGATCATTGATTGGTTTGACAAATTCACCGTCATTAATGACCAATTCTGTAAATCCTACAAAACGAGCATCATAGTCTGCCGTATAGAGGACACGGAGATAGTTGGCTTTGACTGGTGTAGTCAATTCACCCTCGATGTAGCGATTTCCTGGCATCTTAGAATCATGTGTCCAACCATCTGTCAGAGAATCATCGTGTGTGCTATTGGCCACACCATCTCCTACTGTAACGACATCTGTCCAAGTTTTACCATCTTGGCTGACTTGGATCTTGCCATCACGAAGGTAGTTTTGAGTTCCGTCTTGGATGTAGGCTCTAATCTTCTTGATAGTGCGTTCGCTACCAAGTTTCAAGGTCACATGACCATCTTTATGGGCATAGTCTGAAAACTCAACGAAGTTGTTGTAAACACCGTCAAATAGTTGATCTAGGTTGTTCAGTTTACGAACATCATTGCTGCCGTATGTTGGATGAATGCCCATAGTTGTAGATTCTAGTTTGGTTGGTTGCACTTCTTTGGTTGTCACAAGGAGAGAAGTGGCTGTGACAGCTTGTTCCTGATCCGTTTTGTTGACCAGACGAACATAACGTACCAAGTGGGTTGCGACAGATTTGTCTGTCAACTGGTTGGCTGGCGTCCATTCTTGCGCATTTGCAGAATACTCTAGGCTAAGAGCAGGGTTGGCTTGGCCTTGAAGCTGGATGCTCTTGATCTGATGGATACGGTCAAGCTTCATACCTAGATAGCTATGAGCAGGGAGTTTGGTTCCAGCTGGAATTTGAAGCTCGTAACTGCCCAAGCTATCCACTACTGGTGTTTCCTTCAAGGCGTCTACGTTGGTGTCCGTTAACTCACTATTTCCAGAACGTGTCTCAACAGAGAAGTCTTGGATACGCCACCAGAGGTCGAGTGCCTTGGTATTGCGTACTCGGATGTAGCGAGCATTGATCGCTCTGGTCACTTCCTTGGTTTGCTCACCTGCCAAGCGATCGAGTTCCTGCCAAGTAGTTCCATCTGTAGAGTACTCAAGTACACCTGCGGCAAGTTTATCACCCGTTCCTTGGCGAAGTCGTACTTTAGTGACTGACTTGACTTCACCGAGGTCAAGTTGTGCCCAGGCATCTACTGGAGTGGTATTGCTACCGTCAGCGTTTGCCATCATGGCTTCTGTATTGTCCTTGCCATCAGTGATTTGACGAGCTGAGGTATTTAGTTTGTAAACTAAGTTTGAGCTTAGACTAACTGTCGTTGCTTGTTGGCTACGAGCTTTTTCAACTGGACGGTTGACTGCAATTTCCTGAACTGCAAACCAAATGTTCTCGCGATCTGCTGTCGCAATCATGCGAACTGACTTGGCCTTGATATTGAGATTTTCAAACTTAAGAAGGGATTCATTTCCGACATAGCTTGGCTCTTTCAAGGTTACCCAGTTGTCATTTTCATCTTGATACTGTACTTCTGCCTTACTGAAGGTATCATTTGGATTTGCCTGCGTTCCCATAGCAAAGGTCAAGGTTTGAATTGCTACTGGTTTGTTGAACTTCATACCGATATAATCACCTGTCTTGATGCTATTTGGTGATTTAATAATCGCATGAGTTGCCAAATCGCCGTCCGTTACTTCTGCCAAGCCACCTTCTACACCTGTTCGATTGGTAATAAAGGTACTGATGATTTGATCTGGATGCAAGACTTTTTGAACCTCAGACGCCAGAACTTCTTTCAAGGATAGGATAAATGGACGAATATGTTGAACACCCAATTCAGCCTTTTCCATATGGTCTACATAATGGAAGGTGTGAGTTTGAGACTGTTCGTACAATTTCAAACCTTTATAGTAGCTATCCCAAAGTTTGGCTGCATCGTTTGTAGCCATGGCTTCAGTTCCTGTAAGGAAGGCATCAAGGGCATTCATTTGGTCGATTGCATTATCCAACCAATAGTGGATTTGGGCAACCATTTTTTTATCGCCTGATGCTTTATAGAGTTCAGCTGCTTCTTTAATTTTGGCAAATTCTGCACGCAAGGCTATACGTTCAGCAGTCACATCCTGACCTGCTTTAAGCTTGGTCATGAAGTCTGTTAATTTTGGAGCCAAGTCTACAGATTCTTCTAGTTTGACGACACGATTATCCATGTTTTGGTTGATCATGTGCTTACCAAGTTCGCGGAAGGCTGCCGATACCTTGCTATCTTCAAAATGACCATTTTCTACAAAGTTGAAGGCAATGTCATTGATTTTCTTAGCTTCTTCCTCTGATTTCCACTGTTTCCATGAGTATTGAGCTCCTGAAAAGAGGGCAATCTTAGATGGTTCAGACTGTTGCATTGGGTTCAACATGATACCAGATAGCAAGCTTGGATCCACATTTGGATGAAGGAATTTCTCACCACCACCTAGAATCAAGTGTTGTTTAGAGTTATCTGTTACAGGCCAGTTAATCCAAAGTGAAACTGGGCGATAGGTCTTGCCACCTGCGGATAGATTGTTCTTGAGAGTTGAAAGGAAGCTTTCAGAGACTTCACCCCAAATCTTACCACCCGTCAAGGTCATGGATGTTGAACTTGGGAGATTTTCATTGAGGGATTTCAACTCATCCTCACGTCCATTACCCCAATACTGGCCAGGAACAAAGATCATTTCTTTGCGAAGACCGCTGTAGGTTCCCTGCATTTCAGTCAACCAGTTGGTCATATCTTGCATCAAGCGGTTATAGCTATTGTAGCCTCCGACTGGGCTTGGAGCATCATCTGCAAGGATACCAAATTCGCGGACACCCACTTTCATCAACTGGGTAAATTTAGCCTTGATGGTTGCCAAGTCTTCTTGGTAATGTGCTTCATTGCCAAAACGGATGCGGTTGTTCATGAATGGATGGATAGTCCAGACATAGCGAGTTTTACTTTGATTTCCGACACGAGCAAGTTCACGGATTTCAGCTAGTTTTTCTTCTGGATAGAGTTCACGCCATTTCTTGTTGTGGTATGGATCATCTTTTGGTGCAAAGAAGTATTGGTTCAATTTCAAATCGCCACCGTAACGCATGAGCTCTGCACGATCGGCATTCGACCATGGATTTCCATAGTAACCTTCGATAAAGCCACGGTTCTTGAGCTTTGCGTAATCTTCTACTGTCACATTGCGAAGGACTGGCACTTGGCTTTCCTTGAGCATGTGTTTCAAGGTTGTCAAACCATAGAAGACTGCATCCGTGTCTTTTCCGACGATAGAAATCGAGTTATCCTTGATGCTCAAGACATAGGCGTCAATCTTGTCAAAGAGACCTGCTGAAACATTGGACAAGTTTTGCTCTGCTTGTGAGCCTTGTCCATGCACCCCAAGATAGATATTGGTTGCGCCAGCGATTGCTGCCTTACCAGTTGTATAAGATACTTGATTGTCCTGCAAGACACTCTTCAAGCGATTACGAGTATAGATATCGAGTTGATCGCCCATGACCAGATTGACTTGCTTACGAAGGGCTGTGACTCCTTCTCCATAAGTCACTTTTTGTGGCGTTGGGAAGACCTTGTACTCTTTCTTGAGATAGTCTGCGCTCTTGCTGGCAGCCGCAATGCTGTCTTCGCTAGCTGGTTTACTTGCAGTGAATTGATCTGCCAATTCAACTGTTCCATCACCGGTTTGCTCTACTTTTGGCTTTTCAGGTGTAGTTGGTTTTTCTGGTTGACTTGGTGCAGGCGTTTCTTGCTCTTCTTTGACAGGTTTCAATAGATGAACTTCAGCTGCACTTGCAAAACCACCAACGCCTTCCAATACTTTCAACTCAATCTTGTTGGTATCTACCGCCGCAAAGTTGACTGTTTTTTCTTGGGCGTTGTTGTCCCAGCTTCCTTCTGAAACCTTGACCATTTGACCATCTTTTTGTGCGTAGATTTCGTAGCGCGTCACGACACCATTTCCGCCACCTGGGCGTGGGAGATAAGTCAAGCCATTGACTTTTTCTGCTTCTTTCAAGGTCATAGTAAGAGTGTATGGCGCACGGTCACCAGTCCATTTAGAATGCCAGAATGTATTTGGATCATTGTCAAATGCCTTTTCAACAGCTCCTTCAGTCGCTGTTCCTGGCAATTCTTGGCTACTTGCAGTAGCAGTGAATTTGTCATTTGCAATCAAACGAGGATTTACAAATGGTTTATCCGACAACTCTGCACTATGCAAGATTCCTTTGAAACCACCGATGCTTTCAAGCGGTAGTACCAAGCTATTGTGGGCAAAGCGAGGGTGAGCTGGATTTGCGATACGCTCAATCTTTTCACCATCTACATAGACTTCGGTTGACTGTGGTTTGGTTACGATGGAGATTTGATAACGTTTGTTCTTTTCAAGTTTTTTATTGAATTGAATATGGAACTGTTCAAATTGATAAGCAAGGTAGCCATCTTTATCAGCTAGATAGATACAGTTGTCCCCACTTGTTGAGAAGGTTTGTTCTCCGTCTCCAGTGACAGTTACATCAAACTTCAAGACGTGACTTGGACCAACATCACCTGCTAAGCCTTCGATACTGCTGTCTTTCTCAAAAGCCAATCCATTTTCTGTTGCGGTTACTTTCTTCGTTGCATATTCTTTCACCTTGTCTGGAGTGATGTTGAATAGTTCTTCTGAAGCAATTGCTTTTTCAGGGTTAGACTGTGGCGCATAAGGACTAGTTGGTAGGGTACGTTCTGCAAAGGTCGTAGCCGCACGGTCAGATCCCCAGGTGCGTTCTGCAGTGGTTTGCATGCTCTTGAAGAAACGTTTAAAGATATCGTAAGAAGTAAGTCCTGTCTCATGAAGGTCGATATTATCATTCCAAACTGCGTGACCACCACCAAGGATACTTGGATGAGAAGCTGGTAGAAGTGGACCTCCACCTGTTCTAAAATCATTCGGTGTCCAGCTATTGTACTGACGTTCGTAGTTAGCATAGTCCCCGTAGGCTGCTTGACTATTGCTTCCACTTGGCACACTATAGGTCGGTACATCCGTGATGTTGATAATTTTAGCTCCCTGAGCAATGGCTTCATTTGGTCGTTGCCATCCGATACTCCAGATATCAACCTCTACTCCGTTCCAATCAACAGGAGTGCTCCCACGTTTCGCACTGAGAGAACCCCAGATACGAGGGGTATAGCCTTTTCCTTTAATGTATTTGATAAGGTCATTGACATAGCGACGATAGCTTTCTCTGCTGCCATAGTATTCATCCGTTCCGATATGAACAGTGGACACGCCATGAAGCGGTGCATCTGGGCCATCGAGGAGTTTGTCATAAACGGATTTGACAAATTTAAGAGTTTCTTCGTACTTGTTATCCAAGTCGAGCATGGCCACGCGCTCAACATTGTGCTTGCCTGCATAATCGCTCAAACTGCCTTGATACATGAGGTCTGGGCGAACTTTGACAAATGATAGTGCATGACCTGGTGTGTCAATTTCTGGTACTAGGTTGATATGCAAGGCCTTGGCAAGTTTAATCAGATTTTGCATTTCTTCCTTGGTATAATGCTCATCTGATGTTAGTTTTTGGCCATTCTTACCGACAATGTCTGTCTCCACACGGAAACCAGTCTTGGCATGTTCAAGGACATACTTGAGTTCTTCCTCTTTAGAAAGATTCTTTCCTGCCAAGTGTTCCTTGAGGAAGATATAGTTATCGTTGAGGTGCAACTGCAAGTCGTTCATCTTGTAGTAGGCCATGTTTAGCATGATGTCTACAAGGGTGTCATAAGGGATAAATTTACGACCTGTATCCAACATAAAGCCACGGTGGCTGAAACTTGGGAAATCACGAATTTCGCCATTTTGTAGGTCTGTTTCTCCCATTTGAAGAAGAGTACGAGTTGCGTAGAAGGCTCCTGTGTTTGTGGCAGCTTCGATGGTAATCACATCATTTTGGATAGTGATGCCGTAGCCTTCCTTACCGTAACCCTTGTTTTCAACTTTTTTAAATTCGATTCGTTTTTGAGCTTGCTTGTTACCTGTTGCTAGTTCCAATCCACGGCTGGCAAGGTCTGACTGATAGAAGGTTGCAGCCTGATCAAAGCCAGAATCTCCTGTTGCAAGGACTGTATCTGAAGTGATAGAAGATTGACCTTCTTTCCCATACCATTGTTGGACCGCTGGTGCAACTTTTGGTTTCACACCCACACCCTCATCTTGATGTAGCCCCTTGATAACAACTTCAAATTCTTTAGTAAAAGTATGGCTGTCTTTGATTTGTTGTACCATGACCTTGACACGTTGATCTGTCAGAGGTTGGTAGATGCGATTTTGAAGGTCAATCACACCCTGCTTGTTACTGCCAATCAGACTAACCTGACCCGGCAAACTTGGTAGGACAAGAGACTTGCCATCTTCAGCCACATCCAACTGATCAACTTGGCGGATATCCGTTACTTTACTATGGTCCGGAATATTTGAATAAGCTCGAATTTCTTGGATTCCAACGTTTCTCCAGCCCATTGTACCAGCTTGGTAATCATTGACCTCCAATTTGAGGTACTTAGCTTTGATGCTGTTGGCTAAATCAACTTTTTCATCTAAAACAGGATCTCCAGTCTTGGTATGAGCTAGTTTCCATTGTTTTTCTCCATTAGCGCCCACGTCTTCTTGACCTGCGTAATAGAGACTCCAAGATTTGATATTGGGGTCATTTTGCCCATTGCGAAGACGACGATCCCAGTCAATTTCTACATGTTTGATGAGGGTAGTTTTTGGAAGAGTTAATTCGAAGGTTGGTTTTGGTACATCTCTGTCCGTTGCCCATCTAGTACTATCATCACCATCAACTGCTTTGTCAGCTGTAAAGCTTGTTCCAGCCTCATGGTTGTTTGCTGAAGCAGTAGTTCCCTCGAGATGGTTGACATCTTCTCTATCTTCGATTGTCTTTTCAGCTGGTTTTACTGCTGGTGTAGTGGTTCCCGCAGGTTGATTATCCACCTTTGGTGTTTCAACCGGTTTCGGCGTTTCTGCTGGCTTGGGACTTGCAGGACTTGTCTCTGGTTTTGCCTCTTCACTTGCTGTAGGATTGCTTCCTTCGTCAGTCGCTGGAGTTTCCTCGTGATTTCCTTCTGTTGCAGCTTCTGCATCCGCCTTTTCAAGCGCAGCTGCTAAATCATCTGGTAACTTATCCATGGGTTTAACCTGCGTTATGGTATCCTCTGTACTAGATTTTACTTCTGTCTCTGAAGCATGGGCTAGATTTGCCCCAAAAATACTAGCACCAATCATAACTGAGGCTGCACCAATTGCAAATTTACGGATACTATAATGACAGCGTTTCTCAAAAAAGTGTTTGTCCATATTTCTCCTATTTCCTTTCATCCGCTTACGCTAGTAAGCGTTATCATTTCTCCTTTTAAAAAGAAGAGAACCAAGAGGTCCTCTCCAGGTGTTTGATTCATTTTCCGACTCTGACCCCCATAGAAGTCCAAGTCACTTATCCAAACAATGTAGTTGTGGAATAAATAAATATCTATTCTTTTTTACTGTTAATAGCAAAGAGGGCGGCTGACAATGCTAGGCTGATTCCTGCTAGGAAGAGGGCTGTATCAGACTGGTCTTCTCCTGTTTCTGGGAGTGTCTTTTTGCTTTCTTCATTTTTCAGAGTATCTTTGATTTCTGATGTCTTTGTATCAGCTAGTGGAGCTGGTGTCAACTTATACTCTGGTTTCTCAACAGTTGGTGCTGGTTCATCACCTGCTGTACCTAGTGGGCCTGTGTACTCTGGTTTTTCATGTAGGGCTGGCTCAACTCCATTAACACCACCAGTGTATTCTGGCAATTCGTGTACCAAGGCCTCAACTGCATTGACTCCACCCTTGAACTCAGGTAGGTCATGAACAGCCGCTTCTGCCGCATTGACACCGCCCTTAAACTCAGGTAGGTCATGAACAGCTGCTTCTGCCGTATTGACTCCACCCTTGAACTCAGGTAGGTCATGAACAACCGCTTCAACCGCATTAACACCGCCTTTGAACTCTGGTACTTCATGAACAACCGCTTCAACCGCATTGACGCCACCCTTGAACTCAGGAACCTCATGTACAGCTGCTTCTGCCGCATTGACTCCTCCCTTAAATTCAGGAACTTCAAGAACTGGAGGTTGTTCTTCACCCTTGCTGCTTGTAGGAGCGTCTGGCTTAACTGCTTGGTCTTGTAGTTGATTGAGATAATCTGCAAAGTATTTCACCATTCTTTCCGTTAAAAGATGGTTATCCGTCGCATATTTCATGCTCGCCTGAACTCCAGCCACTTCCTCTTGATTTTCTTTGTCTGTCAATTTCTGAGCCTTAGCTAAAGCTGCTTCATATCCTGACAAGTCAAGCGGTGTTTCTGCTACCTGTGGACGAGTAAAGATGAGTTCCGCTGCAGATTGATATTTATCTCCACCATCTCCGTAAGTCTTGGTACCAGTAAGGACAATCTTCTTAGCCTTGATTGTCTTACCAAAGTCAATGTCTTTTGGTTTGTTGTTATCAGGCCAGTCCGTTGCAGTAAAAGTGTGCTCCTTGCCAGACTCATCTGTCACAACCAGTTTCACATCTCTCAAGTTACCGTTTGAACCTGAACCACGTGGAACATAGCGAAGTCCTGTGATTTCAGTCGGCTCTTTCAAGACCATGGTTGCAGGCTTGCCTACATCTCCTCCATCCCAAGATGTATGCCATAGACTAGACACATTGCCATCAAAGGCATTCTCTAGACCTTCACCTGGTTGAGCTGGCGCATCCAAACTTTCAAAGTCTTCTGCTACCAAGGCGGTTTTCTTCTGCACCAAAGCATTCTTCAAGGCTTCAATCTTGGCAATCTCTGCACGCGCTTCTTCCACGCTAATGTCATCATCTGCCTGACTGAGGTTAAAGACTGCCTCTTTCAAAGCATCCATAGACTCTTTCGTATAGTTGGTCATAGCTACAGTTGGCAAGTAGTTCTTCAAAGCATTTTCTGTCAACATCTTACCTGTTAGGGTAATTTCTTCGATTTGAAGATTATCCATCATGAAGTCATTGTAACCACGGAAGTTAGCATTCCCACCAGAATCACCACGAGTATTGCTTGCATTTCCAGTTGAGTAGATACCTACCCAAGTATCGCCTGTTTCTGCACCAGTCACGAGGAAGGTTGCCTTCTTGGCTTTCTTAGAATCCGTCCACGTATTTGGCAACTCATGCATTTCCAAGTTGCTTGCTTGAGTACCACGACGACCTGACTCGAATTCTCCCTTACCGACTACAAAGGCGTAGGTATTGTCA
The DNA here is from genome assembly GCF_003942695.1 of Streptococcus mitis. Taxonomy (GTDB): domain Bacteria; phylum Bacillota; class Bacilli; order Lactobacillales; family Streptococcaceae; genus Streptococcus; species Streptococcus mitis_BD. Next base: position 97,926 of record NZ_RJNU01000001.1, on the reverse strand, counting down.
GAACCTGCTTCGTATTCAAAGGTTACACGGTAGGTCTTACCAGCTTCAAAGCGGAAGTTTTGTGGGATGGTTTGGTAAACCAAGTTACGACGGCTAACCAGTCCATTGGTCTTGAGTGACCAATTTCCATCGATAACATCATCAACTTTCTTGCCGTTCCAACCACGCTGTGTATATGGATCATGCTTTTCAGACAAGTGAGTGCGGTTGTCTTCAACACCTTCGACACCGCCCACTACGAATGGGAAGATACCCTGAGCAACATTTTCAAAGTCTTGTTTGAAGGTGCCTTTACCTGTATCATGGTTTTCTCCGTACATGCTTGAATTATTTTCAAAGGTACGAATTTCATCAAAGTAAGTTGCTTCATCACCAGCTTCGCGACTCAAAGTAAGAGTAACATTTGATACGTCAGATCCAGTTGTAAAGAAAGCGTACATGTTTTGGAAGTAACTTGTATTGTCAACTGTCGCATTGTCACGACGTGTATTGTGAGCGTAGGCCTTAACATAGTTGAGAGCGAGAGACTTATTGGTATAAGTAGTCACTTCTTTTTCACCAGTGTTTACAGTGATGCTCGCCTTGGCATTACTACGATTATCGACACCTACATAAACGGCATACTTGGTATTTGGTTTCAAACCAGTTAATTTCTGAGTGAGACTAACTTTTTCTTTGTTTCCTTGAATACGAAGCATATCGTTTGCCCCTTGAGACTTGACAATTTCTGCCTTAGAAGCATCGCCCGAAATATTCCAATGCTTCAAGGTTCCGCTATTAAATCCTTGGTCATAGATGTGCATGCCTTCGCTCCATGACATTTCAGGATTGCTTTGTTTCGAACGGTAAAGAACGTATGGTTGATTTGCGAGAAGATCTAGGGTAATCTTACCATCTGTTACAGTGAGTTCCTGCTCTTCTGTCTTACCTTGGTCAGTTAGCTTGTAAAGGTAAACCTTGCTCTTCGCCCAATCGCTCGGAAGGGTCCAAGTTGTTGCACCAGCCTGCGTATTGAAGTAGTACATTTTTTCCTTATCAGTAGGAAGTTTCTTACCATTCGCATCCCAGTTCCAAGGAGTCAAGTAAGCTGAACCATCTTGGATGACACGTCCGTTGAGAGTTACTGTACGTTCACGGTATTGTGGGCTATTAACATCATTTGACTTACGAGTTACAACCACTTTATTGTTGTCAGTATCTACCAATTCCACTCGCATTTCTGGAGTCCATTTATAGGTGCTACCGTTGTCAGTCATGGTAACTGGTGTACCATTTTCCCATTTACTTACAGTGAAGTGTTGGAAGTACTTAGTCATGACATCATGGGCAAACAAGTTGGTTACATAGCCATTGTAGTCGCTTCGTCCTTGCCATCCTTCAAAGTCCTTCATGCTGTAGCCACCTAGAAGTGGATAATCTGCTGCACCACCGTAACTTCTGTAGTCCCCTACCCAAGCATCTTTTTGATGGTTACGGATAAAGCGGGTGATGGCACTGTTGATACCTTTATTGGTGTAGCCACCGTAGGTTAAGTCAGCTGCCCAGTGATGGAAGGTAGAGTCGTACTCACCACCATGGCCCCACTCGATTGCAAAGCGCCAGCCTTGTTTATTGATTTCTTTGGCAAGAACGTGGGTAGCCCAAGCACCGTTATCACCTGATTGACCATTGCCCCAAACGTCCACATAGATAAAGTCGAGACCGTCACCAAGTTTTTTCTTCAAATCTTCCCAACGTGCCAAACGGCCATGAGCTAGGTCATAAGCCGCATCAATGTTGATACCTTGGTCTAGCCAGTTCCATCCGTAGCTGTAGCTTCCATCTGGATTCTTACGGAGAATTTTTTCATTGAAGTATTTAGACTCAGGATAAGTCTCAGAAGCGTTAACATGGATACCTAGATGAGCTCCATATTTCTTCGCTTTTGCAATCAAGGTCTTGAAGTCTTCAACACCACCAATACGTTTACCAATATCAGCATAGTTCAAGTGACCAGAGTCATGTCCCTCACTACCATATCCTTTAAGGAGAACACCTTGACCAAGACCATCTGTATGGAGATTAATCTTCTTGATACCATCCAGGGTCATGAGGAATGGGTTTTGTGCTTGTGAACCAAAGTTCATCGCGATACGATAAGCTGTGATATCCTTGACTTTTTCCCAACCTTGAGGGTTGTTCATAATGCTACGATAAGCAATGGCTCCATCCTGCCAGTCGACTTTCTTGTCTGCGTTGGCATCTTCAGTGATAACAACCTTGGCACTTGGAAGTTCCTTGGTGTATTCTGGGAAGACAATGCCCTTATAAGCTTTTTCCCATTGCCATTCAGAACTATGAATTCCTACATAGTTGGCATTTCCGACTGTTTCTTTGTAAGCTGTTAAGCGAGTCCAGTCATAAGAACCACCACCGTAACTGTTTTGAGAGTTGCTCCAGACCCCTGCAGCAAGCTTATCTGTAGAAACAAATCCATACATGTACCCCTTGGCCAAGTCTTTCATTGGATTGGTTACATCGATATGATCATCTCCGCTGACATGGGTATTGTTTGACATAGTTGCCCCATCAAACTTAGCACCAGCTTGGTCACTTGACACAGATACTAAAGCATTGCCAAGGAAACTAATAGAAGAAAGCAGTTTTCTTTCATCGTCAATCTTTTGACCTGGAGTGACTTGATTGTGGTTGACAATCTTGGTCACATCAAAGTGCAACTGATTATCCACAACCTGCAAACGAACCGTCATGTCTGCATTGATTAGATTTTTCTCATCACGGAGTTTCATCAAGTACTCTGCAGTTGTCTCATTGATTTTTTTGTAGGTAACTTCAGGTGTGACTTCGTGTTTGTTGATAAAGACTTTATTGAATTGTTGGACTTGTCCTGGCAAGGTATGCCCATTCAAGCTGTATTCTTTAATACGTGGGAAGGCTTGGTCAATCACTGCCTTGAGGACCTTAGACTGAATAGTGTCATAAGTTACCTTGCTATCATCAACCACAGCTCCTGTTTCTTTTTCAGCAGGAGTATCCTCTGTTTTCACACCCTCTTGGTTATCAGTTTTAACGCTAACAACTGTTCGCTCATCGCCATAAGAACCCGCCTTGAGAAGAATCTTCTTCTCATTTTTAAGATGGTCATTGACCGCAGCTGGTAGAGTAACTGTGTCAAAGAGATTAACATCGTTATTGCTGGCATTTAACTGACCATCTGACTTGAGAGTGATAGATAGACGGTTTGTTGATCCTGTTTCAGGGGCAGCGACACGACTACCTCTATACCAAGTGCTAGCTGTTGGAGATTTATACTCCCAGAACCAACCTTCCTTGTCATAACCAACAAAAACATTGTTCTTGGTATCTTTAAATTTCAAGAAGACACCAAAGCGTGATTTGCCCTTTTCAGAATCATCTTTGAAGGTTAAATCAACCGTCGCATTTCCATTAGCGTCAACTGTCAATCCTTGTTTTTCAAACAAGGCTGGTTTATCGCCATTGTCGTTCTGTGCAGTTGAAGACAATTGATTGTAGCGGACACCTTTTTCTTCACGAACCGTAACTGTTCCTTGTTGCTCTTTATTCGCTACTGTTTGCCATTCAGGGGTTACTGTCTTAGGGGTTTCAGGTTTAGCAGCTTCAGGTTTATCCTCTTTTGGTTTTTCTTCAGCCGGTTTTTCTTTCTCTTCCAAGTCTGCTGGTTTCACACTTGAAATTCCCTGCATGTGGTCCTGGATCCATTTTAGTTGAGCTGGTGAGAAGAGAATGCCTCCGCTCCGTTTTCCAACTACACCATTTTGATGAACACCGACGAGTTTTCCTTCTGTATCAAAGATACCACCACCACTAGCACCTGGATGACTACCTTGATAACCGATCCCTTTTACGCCCTCACCGTAGGATTCGACTAATTCAACAGTTGTATTGAGCACTGGTGATAATTTTCCAGTTGGATAGCCAAAGACATGCAATTTATCTCCAACCTTTTTCACTGCAGGTTTTTCAGTCACTTCTGCTGGAGCATTTTCCAGAACTGTTCGCAATCGAACAAGAGCCAAATCATTCTTGTAGCCTTTTAGGAAACCTTCACGATCCCAGTGAATAATGTCTTTTTTACTAAATTTAACATCTGGTAGTCCTGGATAGGAAATGCTATAGATATCTCCATCACCATTATCATTGTCAACGACCTTACGATTATTGCCATCTGGAACGTCTTTTATAAAGTTATGTGAAACAGTTAAAACAAGATTTTCGCCAATGACAATCCCACTACCTTCACCTGATGGTGTCTTGATTTTGACAGTTGCTCCGTAGTTTAATTCACCATTCTTGGTTTTAGCTACATCTTCTGGAACGAGATTCTCAGTATCCTTAGCTAATTGATCCTTGTCAACTTCTTTCCCTTTATCTTCAGCCTTATCTAATTTGCCCTCTAAGCCTTCTGGTAACTTATCTGAACTAGCTGGTTTTTCTTTTTCAAGTGCTAATAGTTCTTCTTCTGTCTTAGGTCCATCCGTAACTTCTGGAGACCCTTGGTCTTCTCCCGCCTTTGGCGCTTCAAAATCACGTCCATCATTCTCTTTTGCTGTTGCAAGAGCAGCAGCTAGATCCGCTGGTAAATTCGCTGTGGAGCCAGACTGCACGCTATCTGCAAGAACTGTACTTGTCCCAAAGAATGCAGCCCCAATCATAACAGAAGCAACACCTAATGAAAATTTCCGAATACTAAATTTACAGCGTTTTTCAAAAAATCGTTTATCCATGAACTCCTAAATCCTTTCATTTTTGAGTAAGCGTTTACATTCTTTTTTTAAAAAATACTCCTTCCTCTGAAAGTGCAATGCTTAACCCTGATAAATAAAAATAATTACGCTTTTAATATAACAAATAATGGCTGAGAAAGCAATAGGAAACAAGTAAAATTAACGAAAATTTTCTCTATTCTGAGAAAATAGGCTCCAAATTTAGAATCTTTCTTTACAAATGTAAAAAAGGATTCAGCATTCAAGAGAAATACTAAATCCTTTCTTATATTTTACAACAGTTATTTCACATGTTTTACAAGATCTTCTTGAGCCTTTTTATTTGACTCTTCTTTTTCTTTCATCCATTTTTCTTGGGCTTTTTGATATTCTTCTGCTGTCACTGGTTTATCTTGTACATCAAGGTATTTATACAAGAGGGCTTCGCTCGTACCCTTGTTACCAGAGTATGCAAACGGAAGCGTAAATGGTACCATCTTAGACAACATTGGACGACCAGTTTTAGAAGTTGTTGGGATGATCAATGCACTATCTGTCAACCAAGCTTGGGCAGCAGCATATTTCTCATAACGTTTTGAAACGTCAGTAGTTTCTTCCCCAGCTTCCACAACCATCTTTTCATAATCTTCCAAACCAACCTGCTTAGCCGCAGCGTTGTTTGTTCCAGAGTCAAATCCTAGGTAAGTCTTTGTATTTTCTCCGACAGATGGCTTGATGATATCAAGGTAAGTAGATGGGTCTGCAAAGTCTGGAGACCATCCCACGTTATCTGAGATATCCCAGTCTTCTCCAGCTGCAGTTTCAGCAAAGTAAGTGATATTCAAGACATCATCTTTTTGAAGTTGTTGGATATCGACAACGACGTTCTCTGACCCTAGAGTAGCTTCAAGCGATTGTTTGAAGGATTGAACACGTTGGACTTTCGTCGTGTTTGTTTGGTCTACTGGCATATCCAAGTGGATTGGGAATTTCACACCTTCTGCTTGAAGAGCTGTCTTAGCTTTGGCAAATTCTGCTTTGGCCTTATCTGCGTTATAGAGTCCATCTTGGGCATCAGCTAAATTTACATCCTTCCACTCGTCTCCATAAGTCACCAATTTTTCTTTGACCAACTCACCAAAGTTTTTGCCATCTGCTTGAACAAATGTAGGTGGGACAAACAAGTTACGAAGCAGTTTAGTCGCACCACTTGCACCGTTTACTTGAGAGGCATAGGCGGTTCTATCAAAACCAAAGGCAAGAGCTTGACGGAAATCTTTGTTTAGAAGAGCTTTCTTGGTTGATGTTTTTTCTTCATCCGTTGTCTTAGAAGTATACTTATAAGACTGGCGATCAATATTAGTACCTACTAAATAAGTAGTAGAATCTTGTTGTGTGTAAACAATATTATCTTTAAATGCTTTTTCAGTCTCTGGGTAGCTAGCGCTTGTTGGGAAGAGACGGGCCATAGTGAAACTTCCATCCTTGAAGGCTTCAGCTGGTTTGTTGGTATCTTGACCATCCCAGAATGATAATTTAACCTTATCAAGATGAACATTGTCCTTATCCCAGTAGTTTGGATTTTTTTCAAACTCAACAGAAGATTTAGCTACGATAGATTTGAGCAAGAATGGTCCATTGTATAGGATGCTACTTGGATCTGTTCCTTTAGCGAAATCATCCCCTTTAGAGTTTAAGAACTCTTCATTAACTGGTGCCATTACACCCATCGTTGTCTTAGAATTCCAGAAGCTTTCTGGTTTGTTCAAAGTGTACTGAACTGTCTGATCATCCAGAGCCTTAATTCCTACTTGTGAGAAATCTTTGATTTCCCCTTTTACATAGGCGTCCAATCCTTTGATCGATTCTTGAACTAAATAAAGACCATCAGATTTTTTATCAGCAGCATATTTAAGTCCTGTTACAAAGTCTTGAGCTTTGACTGCCGCGTATTCTTCACCTTCAGAAGTATACCATTTTGCATCCTTACGGATAGTATAAGTGTAAGTCAATCCATCCTTGGATACAGACCAATCCTCAGCCATAGATGGCACAAAGTTACCATAGCGGTCATTTTCAAGCAATCCATCAATCACATTACTAGTAATGTCAGCAGTTGCAGCCTTACCAGTTGTTAAGTAGTTGAGATTATCTGGGTCTGTTTCATAGATATATGAGAATGTCTTCTCTCCTTTAGCGCTCGAACCTGATCCAGAGCATGCAGCTAAAGTAGTAGCCGCCAATAAGGTTACACCTGCAAGAGCAAATAGTTTTGAACTTTTCATCATTTTCTCCTTTAAAACTTTCTATCTATTATAGAACCTTTTCAGAAAGATGTCAACAGAATTTTCAGAATTTTTGTGTTAGTTTGGTATATTCTGAAAAATACTTTTAAGGATATTCTAAAGTAATAACTATTCGTCTCTCTTGCGCTTCGCTAACAAAGTTTATACCGAAAAAGGGTTCACTAAAAACCGATTTTTCTATATTTTTGATATAATTAAATATAAGAACAATCAAGGAGAAAGATATGATCTTAATTACAGGTGCCAATGGTCAACTCGGCACAGAACTACGTTATCTGCTAGATGAACGAAATGTAGACTATGTTGCAGTGGATGTGGCCGAAATGGATATCACTAATTCTGAAATGGTTGAAAAAGTATTTGCTGAGGTTAAGCCAACTCTAGTCTATCATTGTGCAGCCTACACTGCTGTTGATGCAGCCGAAGATGAGGGGAAAGAACTGGATTTTGCCATCAACGTAACTGGAACTGAAAATGTAGCCAAGGCCTCTGAGAAATACGGAGCTACTCTCGTCTACATCTCAACAGACTACGTCTTTGATGGAAAGAAACCTATCGGACAAGAGTGGGAAGTCGATGACCTACCTGATCCACAGACAGAATACGGACGTACCAAGCGAATGGGAGAAGAACTTGTTGAAACCCTTACGTCACAGCATTACATCATTCGTACTGCTTGGGTTTTTGGAAATTATGGAAAAAACTTTGTCTTTACCATGCAAAGCCTAGCCAAAACACATAAAACTCTCACCGTTGTCAACGACCAACACGGTCGCCCAACTTGGACACGTACACTGGCCGAATTCATGACCTACTTGACTGAAAATCAAAAAGAGTATGGCTACTACCACTTATCAAATGACGCAGCCGAGGACACCACTTGGTATGACTTTGCTGTCGAGATTCTTAAGGACAGTGATGTTGAAGTAGTGCCAGTAGACTCTAGCAAGTTCCCTGCTAAAGCTAAACGCCCCCTCAACTCAACCATGAGCCTATCCAAAGCCAAGGCGACAGGTTTCGTCATCCCAACCTGGCAAGATGCCCTTAAAGAGTTTTATAAACAAGAAGTAAGAAAATAAAAGCTTACTACATACATAAAAAGCAAGAGACCTCGAGTTCTCTTGCTTTTTTAGTATCTGATTATTTAATCACTTGTTGCGTTTTAGCATAGTTAGCCTCTACTGCTTCTTTTTCAGATTTCCACCAGTCTTGGTTATCTGTGTACCACTTGATGGTCTCTTTGAGACCTGCTTCAAAGTTGGTAAACTCTGGCTTCCATCCTAGTTCATCACGGAGCTTGCTAGCATCGATGGCATAACGAAGGTCGTGACCAACTCGATCGGTCACATGGTCATAAGCGTCAGCAGGTTGCCCCATCTCCTTGAGAATGAGCTCTAACACTTCCTTGTTATTCTTCTCACCGTCCGCACCGATCAAGTAAGTTTCACCGATTTGACCCTTGGTCAGAATCGTCCAAACGCCTGATGAATGGTCATTAGTATGAATCCAGTCACGGACGTTCTTGCCTTCACCATAGAGTTTTGGCTTAATGCCACTCAGGATATTAGTAATCTGACGTGGGATAAATTTTTCAATATGCTGGTAAGGTCCGTAGTTGTTTGAACAGTTAGAAATAGTCGCTTTAACGCCAAATGAGCGTACCCAAGCTTTGACAATCAAGTCTGAAGCTGCCTTGGTTGATGAGTAAGGCGAGCTTGGATTGTACTTGGTTTCAGCGGTAAATTTCTCACCTGGACCTTCCCCATGACCTGGCAAATCTTCACGCAGAGGCAGGTCACCATAGACTTCGTCAGTCGATACATGGTGGAAACGAATGTCATATTTACGAGCCGCTTCTAAAAGTGTGTAAGTTCCGATGAAGTTGGTGTGGATAAATGGACTCGGATCATTGAGCGAATTATCATTGTGGCTTTCTGCCGCATAGTGAACGATAGCATCAGATTCAGATGCCAGCTTGTCCACCAACTCAGCATCAGCAATATCTCCAACAACTAACTCAACACGATCGCCTAAAATCTCTTCAATATTGGCACGATTACCCGCATAAGTCAGCTTGTCCAGCACTGTCACATGGACATCTGAAAAGTTATTGTAAACATAGTGGACAAAGTTAGAACCGATAAAACCAGCTCCACCTGTCACGATAATTTTTTTGTATTCAGTCACATTGTTTCCTCATTTCTTAATATTTTGCACAGATAAGAATTCGGTAATTTCATTATAAAAAAGTAAACCACACATATATAATTCATATGATACAATGCCGCTAAAACAAAAGTATCTAATAAAATTAAAAGCAAAATCGAAGATGCAATCATTCAGTTGGCCAAATAGAATAGAATTTGATAATGGAATAACGTATAATATATATATAATAATTGGAATTAGTAATACTAAAGATATTTTTTTAAGAAGATTAATTTCTTCATATTCCTTGACAGTATTTTGAAAAACTTTTCTATTCTCGTGTAGTCCAANAAAAACTATTAAGAAAGCAGAAACGCCTATAGATAGACACTCTGTCCATTGAAAAATATTTTCTTCTTTTGTCAAAGTTGTAATTGTAGAAACCAAAGATAGTAAAAGTATGGATAACAAAAATTCTAGCATTATAGTTTTCCACTCATAAGATTCGGTATATTCTTTTTCCTTCATCTATAAATTCTCTCTTACAAGTCTTCTTTTTTGAGCGGTTTGACATCCTTAAGTAGAGGATGGTGTTTGTCTGCCTCTGAAACCTCAGCTTCCGCTAGGTTTTCCCACTCAATTCCCAAGGCTGGATCAACATAGTTGACAAAGGCATATTTGGGTTTGAGTTCAAGAGCCCAGTAGTCATTGACCAGATAGCTATAGGAAACTGTATCCGAGAGGACTTGGAAACCATTGGCGACGCCACGAGGGACAAAAATTCCCTTACTAGCATCAATCTCTGTCTGGTAAACATTCCCAAAAGTTTCACCCTCACGCAAATCAACCCATGTTCCTAGAACCTTCCCATTATCTGCAACAGAGATATACTTGTCCCAAGGTTCAGCATGGAGGCCTCGAAGAACATTTTTGCGAGAAAAGCTGACGTTATTTTGCAGTTTCCCTTCAGCAAAGAAGCTTTCAGGAAAGCCAAGTGGTACCATCTTTTCCTTCTGAAAATTTTCCTTAAACCAACCACGATTGTCACCATGAACGGGAATGTCAAACTCTAGCAGTCCTGGTATAGCATCAATCTTGCGTACCGCAAGTGTTTTTCCAAAAAAATTATCTGTCATCTAGACTTCTCCAATCAAACGGAGCAAATATTGTCCGTATTCATTCTTCTTCAGAGGTTGCGCCAACTCTAGCACATCTTCACGACTGATATAGCCCATGCGATAGGCAATTTCTTCCAAGTTTGCAACTTGAACATTCTGCATCCGTTGAACTGTTTCGATATACTGAGAAGCTTCTAGCAGGCTTTCATGGGTTCCCGTATCCAACCAAGCAAATCCTCGCCCCATCAGCTCAACAGAAAGGTCACCACGATCTAAATAAGCCTTGTTGATATCTGTAATTTCTAACTCGCCACGTGCACTTGGTTTAATGCCTTTAGCAATTTCTACAACATCATTATCATAGAAATACAGACCTGTCACGGCATAGTTGGAGCGAGGACGTTCTGGTTTTTCTTCTATGGAAATGGCATTCATGTCTGTATCAAACTCGACCACGCCAAAACGCTCTGGATCCTTCACTTGGTAGCCAAAAACAGTCGCACCTTTCTCTTTATTGGCTGCCTTTTGGAGCATTTTGCTCAATCCAGGTCCATGATAGATATTGTCGCCCAAAATCAAGGCAACACTATCATCACCTATAAATTCTTCACCGATAAGAAAGGCCTGAGCAAGTCCATCTGGACTAGGCTGTTCCGCATAGGAAAGCTTGATCCCAAATTCGGAACCATCCAAGAGCAAATCCTTAAAACGGGGTAGATCTTGAGGAGTTGAGATAATCAAAATATCTCTAATCCCAGCCAACATCAAGGTTGAAAGTGGATAGTAAATCATGGGTTTGTCATAAACCGGCATAAGTTGTTTAGATGCAGCTCGAGTCAAAGGATACAAACGTGTCCCCGAACCGCCTGCGAGAATAATACCTTTCATAATAGGGTACCTTTCTTTGTTGTTTGCGCTTTTATTTTACCATGTTTATAGACCAAAATCACACCTCACATTTATATTCAATTTTATACATTTTTTATAAATGATCCATACGATTAAATAAAAATTAGGCTTATCAATAATTTTATGTAATCACAGTATCAAGTTGCTATTTAATTACTCAAATAGGCTTTATAAAGCACCTGAACAAAATTCGAATTCTTTGTTATTGCAATTTTTATGTTTTACTTTGTATTCATCGGAACCAGACAATAATCTAAGGCTTCTCCATTCGGGAAGACAATCTTTTTTGCTTGTCTCTTAATCTCTTTATTAAGTGATTCAATCAAATTTGTGAAGTAAACATTAACTCTAATGTGTTAAAAAGTGAATAAAATTTTCACTATTATCAAGTGTTGCCATGACTTTCCTATAACATTGTTTTCAATATTCTATTCATTTCTCTCTTACTGAACGTCTTCTTTTGAAGCGAGGAATTTTAGTTCCACAGGATTAACTACTGTACTTCCTGCCGGGACATCATGTAAAACCATCGTACCTGCTCCAATTTTAGAGTTTGCTCCAATTTTTACATTTCCCAAGATAAATGCATAGGCTCCTATAAAACAGTTCTCCCCAATGATAATTCTATCATCATCGTTTTTAATCCCTAATGTTACATGATGTTGTATAGTCACATTATCCCCAATGATAGCATTGCTACTTACAACTGTTCCCATCCCACGATGTTCAAAATTAACGTTTTTCCCAATTTTAGCTTTACGTGGGCACTCAAAACCATATAGAACTCTGAGCAGAAAAACTCCACCCTTAAACTTTCTACTCCAATTGTAAATAAAATAAAATAATTTCATGATTTTCCTTTTCTTTGCTTAGCAAATTATCATTTTTTATAAGCTTTAAAATAGTGATGCCCTACTCTATCCTTCTCTGGAGGCAAAATCATGTAATCTCCATATTCATGCCGCAGAACTTTATCAAATTCTTTAGGAATCCTAAATTCATATTTCTCAAAAGGAACCAAAATAGTCTCATCAAACCATTCACGCGGAAAAATATCTTTTTCTCCCCATGACAACCAAATAACGCAACCTACATATTCACTGTTATCGTAGCCTTTAACTCTGGCTAACTTAGCTAGTTGATTTTGGAAGTAATCTTTCCCAATCATTTTAGAGAATAGATAAACTGGATACTTAATCAACTTCCTAAAAGTTGATGTTGTCGTTTCAATCGCAAAATGTTCCCTAGTTGCCTGATAACAAAACGATGATAAACGATCCCCCTTCATACCAAAGGCAACTGCCTCTTCTTTATTATCTCCCAAACCATCATAGGGATAGATATCAATGAAAACTCCCAAACCAAAAGGTTTCTCATTTTCCATCTCAATTCGGTATCTCTGATCGCTAATTCTAGTAATCATATAAGGATATTCTGGACACTCTTCTCGATTGAATACTTTTAAATGTGGATAATCGGCGATATTTTCCTTCAAATACTCCAATAGGCGGTCATAATCTGGTCGGGGCATCATAATGTCAACGTCATCATCCCAAGGAATATACCCTTTATGTCTAACCGCACCAATTAAAGTCCCGTAAATCAAAACATAGCGAAAATGGTATTTTTCACAAATACTAGCAATCGTGTGTAAAATTTCCAACGATACTTCTTGCATCTCTCGAGTAGTTAGTTCTTTCATATCATCCCTCCCGATAATATCTCAATAGCATTCTATACCTAACAACAGTCTCTTAATCAACTACTATCATTTTTATCAAAATAAGTGTTTATAGTAAGTATTCGGTATTCTCGACTTTTCTTCTTCAAATTTATATGTTAGCTTATGGAATGGTGTCTGTTCGAGAATATAACCATACATCACTTCGTCAAACTCTTCAAATAAGCGTAACTGCAAAATATGAGGAGTTGAATTATTGAAAGGAACTACCTTACTCCAGTATTCAGGAAATTCTTCGATTGCTAATTGAAAGAAGTGATGGAAAATAAAATAATCAACCACTCCATTATGATTCTTCCAATAATCATAAAGCAAATCTTTTGTCATATTTAAAAGAGGATGGTTAGAGTAGCTAGCAGTAATGAACCAATTAGAAATTGCCAACGCCTGTCCATCAAGACCTGGTTTTAAATTTTGAAATAGAAATAAATCAGAATCTAACATATAGGCAGGAATATCTGAACTCGAACAAAATACCGTCCCATCAATCCACGTACCACCATACTTGGTCAGTAATTCCAAACGCAATAAATCTGCAAAGTGCGCTTTTGAAATAAAACCCTGAGTTGCTTTTTCTTTGATATAGTCTGGAAAAGTCACATAGTGATGGTAATTATCATCTGTCAAAACAACCACTTCTCTGTCTGCTAGGTGTTTTTTTACCGAAGCGATACACTCCTGAACCACATGAGGGGCAGCATCTAAGCCTTGAAACCAGCAAATCCATATCTTATTTGATGTCTCATTATGTCGCTGATTATAGCTAAGTGAATACTGTTTCTCTCTCTCCAAGTTTTTAATAGTCTGCTTATACTTCCTTCTCAATCTTGAAAGAACTACATTACTGTTATTTAGACGGACTATCTCTAATGATTTTTTTGAAAAACCAACCAGAGGTAAAATAGCTATCGTTCGAAAAAGCACCCTTGACTGAATTAAGTCTTTAAAAATCTCTGCGCCCTTTTTTTTAATCAATGTTGCAAAAATACTCACTAAAACATCCTTTCTAAACCATAAGCATACATTCTGGTATATTCATGTTGAACCTTTGAGAAAAATATTAAGGATACCTCAACAATACCTAGTCTTTTTTTAGATAGTGTAGTCCCTACGTTTCTTATAATTTTATGTGTCTTATTTTTGTCTGTAATAGCAAAATCAGTACCAAATATACTATAATTGTCCCGATACCATATACAATAATAGATAAAATATTATTATCGATAGCTAAGAAAATCTTTAGCCAATGTATAACGATGACTGACCCTATCATTGCCAAAATATTTTTAGTTATCTCAATGAATATATAGCTAATCTTTACATCTATACCAAAATTCTTTTTAAAACGAATATAGATGAGAGCAAGCGAAATCATATTAGATAACACGGTTCCAAGAACAATACCATAAACTCCAAAAAGGCTAACCAACAACAAGCTCAGTATAATCTTTATGATGCTAACGATAACACTATTCTTAAAGGTTTCTTTTGTGTTGGAATTTGCGTAGAAATATCGGTAAATCAAGTCACGGATAACATTAAACTGTTGCCCGCTGATATAAACACAGGCACACATATAAAGAACATTCACATTTTCAAGTGTAAATTTCCCACCAAAAAATAGCAAAGATAGCCCTTCAAAACCAACATTTACAAAACCTGCAATAATAATCGCTAAGACAGCATGGAAAAGGATGCAATAATCCCAAAAATATTTAGATATATTTTTAGTCTTTAAATTTGCTATAATTTTAGGATAGACATACACTGTTAAATTCCCAACAATAACCGTATTTACCATCGTAATAACCTGTGAAGCATAAGTTAGGATTGTAGCCTGTCCCACTGCTAAATTCGTTGCAATCGTAGTATCTACCATTGTATGCAACTTATAAACTCCTGAACTTAATACGATTGGCCAAAATACAATCATCATATTTTTAAATTCTGGATTCTTGAAATCAAAGCAGAACTTGTATCTAAAACCTATTTTGATAGCAACAATAAAATCTAAAATCAAATTGAGGACTGACCCCGCAATCAAAAGTGAGAAATATAAATAGATATTATCAATCACTCCGAGCAATAAAACAGTTAATACGATCATATTGACAATCAGTACGATTATCTTTGGGATATTGTATCTATCCTCAGACTGATAGTAGGCCGTGGTTACAGCTAACAAAGAGAGAATTCCTTGAATCACAAATGAGATTATCAAAAAATCTGAAGCGATAGCTATAAAGTCCGTCCCTCTGGCAGTTAACGAAGATAGTAAAGGTATTCGAAAAATAATAAGCCCCACACTTAACAATAAGATACAACCGTAGGTAAGGGTGATGAAAGTATTCACTGCTTTAGAAGAAATTTTTTTCACATAGGCCGGAATAATTACAGTGGTGACTCCACCCGTCACAAATGAAAAAATAAATGTTGCAATTTCTAAAGAAAAATTGTAAGCATCCATGTAGTCGGTTGCACCAAAGCTAACAGCCGTAAACCTAGATTTATATAAGGCCACTATTTGAGATAAGCACGTTAGTATGATCATCAAGGTTAATTGAACAGCTGTTTTTTTGTTTTGATTACTTTTTGTTGCTGTATTCATTATTTCAAAATGTGCCTCTCATTAATCGTTCATCTAGCTTCATAAAATGTTCATCAGCTTGTTCAGCTATATCCGTACTTCCGCCAAATAATAAATAATTCAAATCCTCGGGAACTTGACGATTTATATCTGAAACTGAAACACAATAGTGTGATAAGTCAAAATTAGCTAAAAACTTTTCAAATTTTTTATTATAAGCGATAGGGAGAACTGACACACCAAAGACCATGCCAAGAATCATACTATGGAATCGAGAGGCAATGATTTTTTCTGATTGTTGAATAGCAGCAACCACCTCTCGCCAATTCTCTCCATTATAATTTAAAATAGATAGTTCTGACCGTTTAGTTGCTGGTAGTTTTTCTATAATTCTATCGATAACCTCTTCATCTCCTTCCATTTTACAAAAAGAAGAAAGGATAATTTCATAACCCTGTTCTTTATAGTAATTTATGCAACGAAGAATAAATTCTTCATAATTAGTTCCATATTTTTTTATAGCTTCCCCTTTTTTAAAACAGTCTACGACCGAAACAAAAATTCTTTTCTTTTTCTCGTTCACTGTTGGAATGATACTCTGTATTCCCAAAACGATGTCTGGTGCAAAACGAACCTTTGTTAATTCTGGAAACTTTTGCTTGGACCATTCATCACGGAAGCAGATATCCTCTGCCTTAGCTAGATAATCTTTAACAAGCAAGCGATATTCTTCCGTTACATAAGGACCGAAATTTGCCCCTAAAATATAAGTAGGATTTAACTGAGGCATTCCAACTAAACGTTCACGATCAACTGCAGCAGCTGCATCTTCCTGAAAAATAGATCCCCCAATCACAACATTGAGTTGGCACTTTTTCTCTATTTCTACATAGTAATCTTTATTATAGTTAATTAAAAAACGATCTAGTCCTCTTCTTATTTTTTTATATGGATGGACAATGATATTTTTTTCGTCACAAAATACGTTTGTGTATTCTTCATTAAGAATTACATGAAAATTATGATTTGGATATCGCTTGGCAAGAATATGCAAAAATAAATCATCACCTAAATTAACATGGAAAAAACCTCTAACAAATACTTCCATTATATATACTCTCCCTTATATCATCACATATGGAATAGTCGCATCTATTCCTTTAATTCCATAATAAAACCACCAATAAAGCAGAAGGTAGGCAAGTAAGGCACTAATCATTAAAAAACGACGTCCTTTTTGCGGTCTGCAGTAACATAAGGAAGGATAGGCCAAAACATTCACAGAAGAGAAAAAATAGGCAATTCTTCCCGAATATACGTTTACACTAATTAGTTGCAAACACAAAACCTCTAGAATAAACATAGCTATGAAAAATCTAGCATAACTTTCTCCTTCATTCCACTTATTCCAGCTGATAAGTATAAAGAGCATAATTGGAAACCGATTCAAGAATTGATTCTGTACAAAATGAAATGTTCCGCCAAAATAATTTACATAGCTTCCTAAACCTATAATTTTTAAAATACTAGACACTAATCCTAAGGAAAACAGGGAGGCTATACCTAAAACCAATATGAGAGCAACTTTTTGAAGTTCAACTCTCCTTGAGAATAGCGTGTCAAGTTGCTGTTTTGGTTTTATAAAGTAAAACATCGCTGCAATCAGTAGCAAAACTACACCAGAAGTATGGAAGGAACAACCCACCAACAAACAAGTAACAAAGCCCTTCTTATTTCTCTCAATAAAGTATAAAATACCCAATAAAGTGAATGCGACTGCTATTGATTGTCTCATCATATTCAAGGTTGAATTATAGGTAGTAAGATAAAATACCATCATCCCTAGCCATGCTGGGTATTTCCCATATTTTTTTATAGCTAGATAGGTTGGAGCTATCATAAGCATTTCCAAAATAGACTTTGTCCAGAAAGCACCTAATAACTTTGTAGTGATATAGACTACAAGTGTGAAACCTCGTTCAAAATCTTTTACTGATAAAAAACGCCAAATTCTATACCAACTAGTATTCAAATATTCTGAGAAAGAATGAGAGGAGGTAGCAGCATTAATCGTTGGCATTAAGTAAACTTCTGTATCAGTTCCAATATGGTCTGCTCTAAATCCTGCAAGCATGCAAGGGAGAGCTAAAGCTAATATAACAAAAAAAAGTCTTTGATTTTTCTTTATTTTCTCTGATAATGCTATCAAAGAACTAGAGGCAAAAAAGACACCAAGATAAGGTAACATCCCTACTCCTTATGATCTATTTTTAATTTTCAAGTATAGAATCCTCATTCTACTAGCTACTGCTAACAGCAACCACCACTTGTTGAGTAATACTGTTAATTGCAAATTTGCTTTAGATAGTTTTCGTTCTTGAATCAAATCCACTGTCTGCTTATCCAACTCTGATAACAACTGTACTGTGTAGTCTTTTAAATCTTGCGACAACAAACCCATTTCTAGCAAATCTGCAAGAGAATTGAATAGTTGCTTTATGTATATCTCTGTTGCCCTTTTTTCAAATGTTTGTTTATGTTGATTGCTGGCAAACTGATTAATCAACTGAATCATATTTTTATAGGCAACAGCATTGTTTGCTATAAAAACCTTAGAATGATTTTTCAAACGGTTGTTGGACGTATTTGTGTCTAATTTATAAATATAGGTACATTGAGAAATATAATACATTTTAGGTTTTTGTAATAAGACATGGATTAAAAAAGTCAAATCTTCTCCCGTTATCATCGTTTTGTCGAACTCTATATGGTGTTGGTCTAACAATTTTTTTCTTATAATCTTACAAACAGGACCATTTAAGGTCCCATCGCTGACAATCCTACTAATTACTGTCTCAAGATCGATCTCGCGTGAGTCACCTTCAAACGCCTTCCACATATACTTTTGTTGGATATCAGTCGCTAAATCGCTAAAAACAAGGTCATACTTACCATCCAAAAGATACTGTTCTAGCTCATTAAAGGAAATAAGAATATCATCTGAATCAACGAAGATAATGTATTGTCCTTTAGATAGGCTAATTCCCATATTTCTCGCTACGCTAACACCTTCGTTAACTTTTTTATAAAATCTAAAACCAGCCTTTGTCTCTGAAAACTCTCGACACCAGTCAGATACACTATCCTTTGAACCGTCATCAATGATAACACATTCCATATTTAAGGAACTATTCTCATCCATAAAAGTTTTGATAGACTGAAAGCATTGTTCTAATTTATCTATAGCTGTATTGTACACAGGAACAATGATGCTCAAATGTATCATACTCTCCTCTTTTCCTTCAAAAATATTAGCTTATCTCTCACAACATTCCATGATAATCTCGTAAAACCATTATCCAATCGTATCATTTACTAAAAGTCTGAAACAATAACAAGATACAGTAAATGAATTAGCGCAACAGTGAAAAATCAGTAGGAGATATGTCTACCATCTATTAATACGTTTTACGAATTGAAAATTGTCTCGTAGCTAGTGACAATCTTTTCCCAAGTGAATGTCTCCGCAATTCGTTGGTTTGATTTCTCGTCTAATTCAGAAATGGCAACCTCATTAAATCGTTCCACTTCTTCGATTACATGCGCTAGCTCATCTTTTTTCCAGTAAATGGCTCCATCCTCACCAACTTCACGGTTGAAACCAACATCTAGTAACAAATTTAGTTTTGTTGATGCAAGGGCTTCTAAAAGCGATGGGTTGGTCCCTCCAACCTCATGCCCATGGAAATAGGCGAAAGCATTTTCACGAATGTACTTGAGCAACTCTTGGTCATAGACAGTACCTACAAATTTAACCCTAGGATCTTTGTCAAAACCAGTATCCTGTAACAACTGGTCGTAAAATTTATTCTGCTCCACATTTGTGATGAGGACAAAGTCCTTCTTGGACTTGGACTTAATAAATTCACGAATCATGGTTTCGTAGTTGTTTTCAGGAACGAATCGTCCCACCACTAGATAATAGCCATTTTCGCTAACTCCTTTTTTCTGATACCAGTTCCGAACCTTGGTATCTTCTACCTTCAGGCTTGAAGGAGCAGTGTCTGTCCCATAGGCAATATAGGTGGTCTTTGGTTGATACTGCTTATAGTCCTCTTGGATATATTTTTCGATATTTTTGCTATCACATACCAATAAATCGGCATGCTTGACCATGAGTTTCTCTGAGAATTTCCAGTACTTACGAACTGGCAGGCTCCATTTTGCTCGTAGCCATTCATGACCATCTGGATTTACCAGCAACCGGCCACCGATCGCACGAATTTTTTTCTTGAGTCCAGAAATAAAGGGCCCGATGCGACAAGCTAAAATGTAAAAAATGGGAGCCTCGTCCTTGTTTTCCTTAGCCAATTCAATAGCCTTATTGACCGCTGCAATATCGTAAGCGATAGCACGAGCCGGGCCAATATTAGGCACATCAATGTTGAAACAAATGGAGCCATTGTGCTCAAACTGGTCATCCGTGATGCCAGATTTAGCTGAATTTTCACGCATACAAGCAACATAGTATTGTATGTTGCTGTCTTTTTGGTATTCGGTTAATTTTTCAACAAAGGTTTCAAATCCTCCATACTTGGCAGGAATCCCCTTTGAACCAATGATATAAACTGACTGTTTCATTTCTCTCCTAACAAGACTGAGGGGCAGAAATTACTTCGCTCCATCTCTCTTAAATACTACTTTAACTGTCTTCAATAAAATTTCAATATCTTTCCAAATTGTCCAATCATCTATATAAGCCACATCTAATTTGACAACTTCATCAAAATTTTTGATTTCACTTCGTCCGCTGACCTGCCATAAACCTGTTATGCCAGGTTTAAAACTTAGACGACGTTTTTGTTCTGGGGTATAGCGCTCATACTCGTCCACTGTTGGTGGCCGTGTGCCAACCAAACTCATATCTCCCTTTAGAACATTATAAAACTGTGGCAGCTCGTCCAAGCTAGTCTTCCTTATAAAACGACCAATTTTCGTGATACGTGGGTCATCATCCACCTTAAACATTCCACCCTGCATGGTATTTTGTTCCATGAGTTCTCTTTTTTTGTCCTCAGCATCCACACACATAGAGCGGAACTTGTAAAAAGTGAAGTGGCGACCATTTTTTCCTATACGCGTCTGAGCAAAAATAGCAGAGCCCCCATCCTTTCGAATCAAAGGGACCAGTACAACACTGACTAGACCACATAGTATCAGCCCTACTAGAGAACCGATAATATCAATAATCCGCTTAGCAATCACGTGGCTAGTCTTATAAAATGTTGTAGAAAAAGTCACAACGTTTAATCCTGCCATCTCACGAATTTGCTTGTTACGTGCCAAACTACGATCAAAAGCATTTAGATTGACTGTTACATCAATTCCCATCGTTTCAAACTGAGAGATAAGCTCTCCAATATTGTATTTTTCACTTGGAAGATTGATAAAGACTTCATCGACCACCTCATGAGTCGCAAATTCTACTATCTCTTCCTCTGCTACTACCTTTAAAGAATTATGCTGAAAATCTGGTTTGTCTAAAACACTGACAGCTACCAACTCCCCAACAACCTCATTTGATTCTATTAATCTATCCAGTACCTTTTCGACACGAGAAGTTGCTGTAAGCAAGAGGATCTTCTTACTTCCTTTAAAATTGGGATAAGCTCGTTTCCAATACCACTTGATAAATAGGTTTAGCACATAGACTAAGAGAGCATGTAATGTAAGGAAGTAAATCATGCCTCGTCTGGAAATACTAAATCGATCCTCTAAGAAAAAATTAGAAATACTAATCGCTAGCGCAAAGAATAGGATATATTTCAATGTCTGGACAAGTTCAAGCAAATATCCCCTTTTAAAGAAATCTTGTCCATAATCACTGATATAAAAGACAAAATAATGGAGGATATAAAGTGCAATAGCTGTTGTTGAAACAATCTCTGTTTCTCTCACAGCGCTAAGCAAATAAGTCAATATAATAACAAGAAAACTCTGGATTATGGCCAATGAAGGCTTTACTACTTTTCCATTCATCTCTATCCCCCAACCTATTTTTTATTTTTTCCCGTAATCTCCATAATTTCCATAAGGACTGTGTTTGTATACTGAAGTATCGAATTTATTCAACACAACTCCCAAAAACGGCTTCCCAGTTTGTTCCAACTGTTCTTTTGCTTTTTGAATATCCCGTCGATTTGTTTCACCTGCTGCTGTCACTAAAATAGAAGCATCACATTTTCGCGTAATGATAGCCGCATCAATCACGACACCTACGGGGGCAGTGTCTACAATGATGTAGTCAAAATATTTACGCAAGGTTTCAAGCATTGTACTGAAATTATTACTTTGAAGAAGGGCCGTCGGATTCGGTGACACAGTGCCAGCCTGAATCACAAAGAGATTTTCGATATTGGTATCACAAAGTCCTTGTGACAGGTCTGTAGTTCCTGATAGAAATTCCGTCAGACCTGTAATTTTATCCCTTGCTTTAAAGACACCTGACATAACAGAATTGCGAATATCTCCATCAATCAACAGCGTTTTGTAACCTGCACGCGCAAAAGCCCAAGCGATATTAGTGGAAGTCGTTGATTTTCCTTCTCCTGGTTTCACAGAAGTGATAGAAAATACTTTCAAATCATCTCCACTTAACTGTAGGTTCGTGCACAAAGCGTTATAATATTCCTCTACCTTTTTTACAAGATCCAATTTTGCCTGTGAGATTTCTAACGTTGGCATAACTTCCTCCTATTTCATTTTATCCAAATCTGGAACGACCCCTAAAAGTGGAATTTGTAGCACATCTTCGACATCTTCAGGACGTTTCACACGGGTATCGAGCAACTCAATCAAAAGAACAGTAATTACTGTTACGACGACTCCTCCAAGAAAACCAAACAAGGTGTTGCGTCGAACATTTGGAGAAGAGGGAGTCGTAGCTGGTCGCGCTTCTTCAAGTGTCGTTACATCAGATACTCGCGTTACAGCGATGATCTTTTCTGCAGCAACTTCTCGTAGAGAATTAGCGATGCGGCTGGCTTCCTCTGGCTGTTTATCCTTGACAGAGATTGAGACGATACGAGTGTCAGCTGGTACAGTCACTTGAACTTTACTAGCTAACGTTTTTGCTGGCATATCCAATTTCAAATTTGTCGCTACCTTTTCCAATACATCCTGCGAAAGGATAATCTCACGGTAGTCTTTTACCAGATAAGATCCTGCCTGCAAGTCCTGATTTGTCAGTCCCGGCTTATCTCCTTGATTGCGATTCACTACGTAAATACGCGTAGTACTCGTATATTCTGGCTTAACGATAAAAGTGCTATATGCAAAAGCTCCCGCCCCTGTCACAAGTGCCACTAATAAAATAATTAGCTTGCGTTTCCACAAGGTTTTTAATAATTGAAATACATCGATTTCTATCGTATTTTGTTCTTTCATCATTTCTCCTAAATTAGTTGATCCATTACAATTTTTCGAGGATTGTCTATAAAGAGTTCTTGAGCCTTCGCTTCTCCGTATTTTTGGGTAACAAGGTCATATGCTTCTGCCATATGAGGAGGTCTACCGTCTAGATTGTGCATATCACTTGCAATGACATGAACCAAATCCTGCTCTAAAAAATACTGAGCTCTTTTTTTCATGAATTTATAACGTTCTCCAAAAAGTTTGGGTTTGAGGACATGTGAACTATTTACTTGCGTGTAACAGCCCATATCGATCAGTTCTCGAACGCGTTTTTCATTATTTTCAAGAGCATCATAGCGCTCGATGTGGGCAATGACTGGAGTAATTCCCAACATCAAGATCTTGCTCAAGGCACTATGAATATCGCGATAAGGGGTGTTCATACTAAACTCTATCAAGGCATAACGACTATCATTGAGGGTCGGAATCCGCTTTTTTTCCAGCTTATCCAGAATATCTGGTGTGTAGTAAATTTCAGCCCCGTAAGCAATGACTAAGTCACTCGCCACTTCCTTAGCTATTTCCCGAACCTGAAGAAAGTTTTCTGCTATCTTCTCTTCTGGAGTTTCAAACATGCCCTTGCGACGATGAGAGGTAGAGACAATGGTTCGCACCCCCTGCCTGTAGGCTTCTGTCAAGAGAGCCTTGCTTTCCTCTCTTGACTTGGGGCCATCATCTACATCAAAGACAATGTGCGAATGAATATCAATCATTTCATTTTCCCTCCAACACGTCTTGAATAGCAGCTTTGACAGATGCAAGGCTACTGTCGTCAATTTCCATCATATAGAGGTTACTATCTGGCATCGCATAAGAAGGAAGATCCATCCGTCCTGTACCTTTCAAGTCTTGCGAATTCACTTTGTAAGTTCCACCACTTTCTAACTGAGCATTGACCAAATTCATCATGGTCTCAAGTGGCATATTTGTTTGGATAGAATCTTGCAAGCTATCAATGATCGTACTATAATTTTTCAGTGCTTCGGTTGACGTTAATTTTTGAAGGATAGCCACAATCACCTTTTGTTGATTACGCCCGCGGTCACGGTCACCATCTGCTAGGGAGTAGCGCTCGCGAACAAAACCGAGGGCCTGTTCTGAATCAAGATGAACATTGCCCACAGGGAATTGAAACTTACCGTGTAGTGCTGTGAATTCCTGATCATTATAAACATCTACCCCACCCAACAAATCAATCAATTTCAAGAAAGAAGTGAAGTTCAATCGCACATAGTAATTGATATCCACTCCATAGAGATTTTCTAAGGTGTGGATGGATGAATCAACTCCATAAATGCCCGCATGGGTTAATTTATCTTTTTGATTATTTCCACCGTCTGCGATTGGTACATAAGCATCACGCGGCGTTGTGGTCAAGAGGATTTTCTTGGTATCTCGATTGACAGTCATCAGGATATTGACGTCTGAACGCGACACCGAACTAATAGGACCATAGGTGTCAATTCCACTAACATAGATATTGAAAGACTGATTCTTAGACGTCTTAGGAGCTTCTACTTTTTTAGTGAATCCCTTGGTATAAATCTTTTTTATCTTCGATGCGTAGTCTGGATACTCTGACTCGATGATATTTTCAAAGACACTATTTAGGACAATGGCCTTAGTCTCCCCTGCAATCAGACTCTTGTAAGCCGCCAAGTAAGACGAACTCTGGTCGACCGTCAAATCGGTATTCTGACTTGATTTGATATCAGCTAGTAGTTTTTGGATGTTTTCATTATCAGTCCCAGTCGGTGCTGTCACGCTCGTCAGTTGCGTAACATTCCCAATCTCACTATCTGCTAAAACAGCGACACTGATCGAATATTCTGAGTAATTAGAAGTCGCATTTAAACGATTGGTCAGTCCAACAAACTGCTGTACTGCAAAGAGCGACACAGAGCTGACAAGGATAGAGAACACCAACAGAAAAATAGTAAATTTTTCAGCTTTTTTATAGATAATCAAGAGCAGCCCCACCAAGGTAACTAGTAGGACTAACGCAGTTGCCACTAGATTAAGATATCTAAAAGCAAGGATATGGTATTTAAAAATCAAAAACAATAAAAAGCCAGCCAACAATAGATAAACAGCTAACAAGGCTATGTTAACGCTTCGCTTTACTCTCCCCGAGCGAGATCTCTTTGAACGTTTCGTCATGACACTCCCCTATACTATAATAATTAAAGTAATTATATCACAAAAGTAAGGTAAATTCCATTTATTCCCACAATTCTCAGCGTTTTCATTTATTTTTTCTTAGCTATGTTTTGAAGTGACCGCTTTCATTATTTAGGACCTTGAGCAAACAAAAACAAGATCCCTCGCAAGAGACCTTATTTCAACTTTTTATTTGATATGATTTTCAAATTCTTTTTGACTTTGTTCGATGGCTTTTTTACTTTCTTCTTCCCACTTAGCCTTAGCTTCATCAAATTGTTTCTTGGTAACAGGATCTTTTTGCAGTCTCATGTACTTGTAGTTGTTTCCATCACCTTTGATTCCCACTAGAGAGTAGGCACGTGTAAACGGAGTTACTTTAGTTACAGAGGCTGTACCACCATTTGACATAACAGACATGACTAGAGAATGGTCAATCATCCAAGCTTGAGCTTCAGCGTATTTTTCATAACGTTTAGCAACATCTTGATTCTCAGCATCTGCTTCTTTTAGAAGTTTTGTATAGGTATCAAGTCCTAGGCTCTTGATGAGTTCTTGATCTTCCTTAGCATCTAGACCGAAAATTTTGAGATAAAAACCATCTTCAGCATTAAATGGATCCAGATAAGTTGACGGATCTTGATAATCACCAACCCAGCCATCAAAGTTCAAATCGTAATCACGAGCTGCTGGATTTGGTGCTAGGAAAGCAACATTCCCAAAGTCATCCGTTGA
The DNA here is from genome assembly GCF_003942695.1 of Streptococcus mitis. GTDB lineage: Bacteria > Bacillota > Bacilli > Lactobacillales > Streptococcaceae > Streptococcus > Streptococcus mitis_BD. The sequence goes on along the minus strand of NZ_RJNU01000001.1, from coordinate 72,004 downwards.
AAGCTGTTGAACATCAATGACGACATTATCAGAACCTAATACTGTTTCAAGGGTTTGTTTAAGCGAATTCATCCCAGAAACTGCATTTTTATTGATTTGATCAACTGGGACGTCCAAATGAATCGGGAAGGTAACCCCTTGGGTTTCCAATTCCTTTTTAGCTTCCGCAAATTTTGCTTGGGCCTTTTCCTTGTTGAAGTAACCGTCTTGGGCATCCGCCAAGTTGATTCCTGACCACTCAGTTCCGTAGTTCACAAGCTTAGAAGCTGTTACTTCTCCAAAGGTCTTATCTCCCACCTGGACAAATGTTGGGGGAACAAGGGTATTTCGAAGGGTCTTGCTTGCCGCTTCTTCTCCATTAGATTGGGCAGAGTAGGTCGTACGATCGATGGCAAAGTTCAAGGCTTGACGGAAGTTCTTATTTAAAATCGCTGTTTGCGTTGAGTTCTTTTGTTGATCTGATGTTTTTGCAGTATGGTTATAGGCTTTACGGTTAACGTTAAAGTTGAAGTACCAAGAAGTCTTGTCTTGTAAGCTATAAACAATGTTGTCTTGATATTTTTCTTTCGTCTTGGCATAGCTCGAGCTATTTGGATAAACTCCCGCAAGTGAGTAGGCACCACTTTCAAAGTTTCGGATGGTCATCTCCTGGTCAGAGCCATCAAAATACGCTAGTTTCACTTTCTCAATGGTCACCTTGTCATGATCATAGTAGTTTGGATTCTTCACATACTCGATTGAAGATTTTGATGTGAAATCTTTTAACAGATATGGACCATTATAAAGGATACTGTCTGGCGTCAAGGTCCCAAATTCTTTATCCTTTGATTTCAAAAACTCTTCATTAACCGGGAAAAGGATACTATTGGTTGTCTTTGAATTCCAGTACGGTTCTGGTCGAGTCAAAGTATACTCGACCGTATAGTCATCCAAAGCTTTCACACCAACTGTTGTGAAGTCATTGGTCGCACCTGTCACATAGTCATTCAATCCCTTGATAGAATTTTGAATGAGATCCATGGCTTGCCCCTTGTTGTCCGCAGCATACTTAATCCCAGTGACAAAGTCTTGGGCTTTGACTGGAGCGTATTCCTCACCATCAGCCGTGTACCACTTGGCATCTTTTCTGAGTTTGTAGGTATAGGTCAAACCATCTGCTGAAACAGACCAATCTTCAGCTAGAGCTGGCGTTAGGTTGCCATAGCTATCATTTTCCAGCAAACCATCCACAAGATTGGTAATAACGGCAGTATTATCTGCATAATAGTCTAAAAGATAGTTAAATGTCGTTGGATTTGCACCAAATGTTGATGAGAAGGTGCTTGTATCTGTATTGAACTGTCCACAAGCTGAGAGTAAAACTCCTGTCGCTAAGACAAGACCTGTCCCGATTAGTCTTTTTTTCATTTTCATCATCTACTCCTTCATGTCACTTTTTATAACATAGACACATTTTATCAAATTTATCCTAAATTGTAAAGTTTATGGTTTTACAACGACTGATGTCTCAAAACCAGAAAAAGGAAGTACAGATTTTCTGCAACTTCCTTTTCTTTTATAGACTATTTGACGTGTTTTTCTAGCTCTTTTTGGTATTTGGCATTTGTTTCAATTTTTTCTTTCTGCCATTTCTTGAGAGCTTCTTCGTATTCTTTTGTAGTCACGACATTCTTTTGCAGCTCCAAACCTTTGAATACAAACGGGTCTCCCTTGATTCCGACTTGAGAGTATGCTTTTGTGAATGGCACAGTACGGCTAACAGTTGGAGAACCACCTGAAGAGGCAACTGGGATCAAGAGCGAGCTATCAGACACCCAGGCTTGAGCTTTAGCATATTTCTCATAACGCTTATTGAGATCGCTTGTTTCAGCTGCGGCATCATCCAAGAGTTTCTTGTATTCGTCTAGACCAACTTGAGCCATCACTTCTGGGTCTTTCCCACGGGTGATACCCAAGTGTTTAAGGGCAGAACCCTTCTTAGCATCAAGAATGTTTAGGTAGGTAGCTGGGTCTTGATAGTCTGGTCCCCAACCAGTTCCATTCAAGTCATAGTCTTTTTGGGATGGAACCTTAGCTTGAGATGTAATGCTCATTTTTTCATTATCGGTCATTTGAAGGACATCGACAATGACATTCTCCGTACCAAGTGTTGATTCGATAGACTGCTTGAGTGAGTTAGTCTGTTGAACGGCAATCACATCGGTCTGTTCAACTGGAACATCCAAACGGATTGGGAAGGTCACACCCTTAGCCTGCAATTCTGCCTTAGCCTTCGCAAAGGCTGCCTTAGCTTTTTCAGGACTGTAAAGCGTATCCTTACCATCAGTAAGGGCTACATCTTTCCACTGGTCCCCGTAAGAAACCAGCTCTGCCTGAGCCAACTCTCCAAAGGTCTTTTCACCTACTTGAACGTAGTCATGAGGCACTAGGCTGTTACGGATAATTTTGTCCGCACCTTCTTCACCATTCAACTGAGCAGTGTAAGAATGACGGTCAAGGGCAAAGTTCAGCGCCTGACGGAAGTTCTTATTAAGAAGAGCTTCTTTTGTTGATGTTTTTTGAGCTTCGTCTGTTTTAGCTGTTTTATTGTAAGACTGGCGGTTTACGTTAACAGTGAGGTAGTAGCTTGTCGCTTCTTGTGGACTGTAGACAATCTTATCGCCGTACTCTTTTTTAGTTGACTCAAAATTTGAGCTTGTTGGGAAGAGACGAGCTGTTGTATAAGCACCCTGCGTAAAACTACGAATCAAAGATTCTTGGTCAGATCCATCGTAGAAAGTTAGTTTAATGTTGTCAATCTTAACATTGTCCTTATCCCAGTAGTTCGGATTCTTTTCATATTCAATGACTGATTTTGAAGTCAATGATTTCAAGAAATAAGGACCGTTATAAAGAATACTTGATGGTGTTGGTGCACCGTAGTCGCTCCCTTTAGAATTCAAGAATTCTTCATTAACTGGAAGCATGGTTGCAGTTGTGACTTTAGAGTTCCAGAAGCTTTCTGGTTTGTTAAGCGTATATTCAACCGTGTAATCGTCAACAGCTTTGACTCCTACAGTAGAAAAGTCATTGCTTTCACCACTAATGTAGGCAGCCAAACCTTTGATAGAATCTTGAAGGAGAGAGAGGCCGTCTGATTTACCGTCAGCTGCGTGTTTCAGACCCGTAACAAAGTCCTGAGCCTTGACTTCAGCATACTCTTCTCCCTCAGAAGTATACCATTTCACACCCTTACGAAGTTTGTAGGTATAGGTCAAGCCATCTTTAGAAACGGACCAGTCTTCTGCAAGCGAAGGAATCAAGTTCCCGTATTTATCGTTTTCCAAGAGGCCATCGACAACGTTGGCTATAACGTCAGAAGTTGAGCTCTTGCTCGTCACGCTGTAGTCCAAAGATGATGGATCTATTGCATAGACATAAGAAAATGTCTTGGGAGCATCAGCCTTTTTTTCACTTTGCCCACAAGCGGTTAACAGAAGTGCTGCACTCAAGACAGCACCTGCTCCTAAGAGCCACTTTTTCGATCTCATAAGTAATCTCCTTAAAGATAGTGTTTTCACCATTATACCCTATTTTTTCATAAAAGCAAGGGCTTTCGGATAATTTTTTAGAAAATTCTAACAAATATTTTTTAAAGATTTTTCTATACAATTTTTAGTAAAAAACCTCAAGCTTTTGAAGCTTGAGGTTCTCTCATTTTAGTCAGTCATTTCCACACAGAAAGCATCCCACGGAGCCAAGGTCTGTTTTTTAACTGCTTCTTTAGCAGTAGTGTTTTCAATCAAGACAGATTTGACTTTTCCTCCTACCGAAAAATCTTGTTTTTCATTGGACAAGTTAGCCACAACTAGGAAGCGGCGGTCGCCATCTTTACGGATATAAGCAAAAATCTTATCAGCCGTATCAAGCAATTCAAAGTCAGCGCGAATCAGCCAACTGTTTTCCTTACGGATTTGAACGAGTTTTTGATAAGTATAGAAAATAGAATCTGGATTTGCTAGTGCTTCTTGAACGTTGATCTCTTGATAGTTTGGATTAACTACCAACCAAGGCTGACCAGTTGAGAAACCAGCGTTTTTGCTTTCATCCCATTGCATCGGGGTACGGGCATTATCACGTCCGATGACACGGATACTGTCCATGATTTCCTCGAGCGGAACACCTTTTTCAAGAGCTTCACGCGCATAGTTGAGGGATTCAATATCTTCTACTTGATCCAGTGTTTCAAACGGATAGTTGGTCATCCCAATCTCTTCACCCTGGTAGATATAAGGAGTCCCTCTCATGAGATGAAGCAAGATTGCAAAGGCTTTGGCAGATTTTTCACGGTATTCTTGGTCATTTCCCCAGATAGATACGATGCGAGGGAGGTCATGATTATTCCAGAAGAGGGAATTCCAGCCGTCTTCAACTCCTAACTCTGTCTGCCATTTGTTAAAAATCTCTTTTAACTTCCCTACATTTAACTCTTTTTGGTAATGCCACTTAGGTTGCCCTTCCTGATATTGAAGACAGATGTGTTCAAACTGGAAGACCATTGACAATTCTTGTCCCTTTGGATCCGAGTAAAGCTTAGCAATCTCTGGTGTTGCCCCCCAGGTCTCTCCTACTGTCAAGAGATCTTTGTCACCAAAGGTGGCTTGGTTCATCTCCTTGAGATAGGAATGGAGCATAGGACCGTTATTGACTACTTTCTCATCAGGAATTTTCCCAATCATGTCAATAACATCCATACGGAAACCGCCAATGCCCTTATCAATCCAGAAGTTCATCATCTCGTAAATTCTCTGGCGCAGTTTTTCATTTTCCCAGTTGAGATCAGGCTGTTTCTTACTGAAAAAGTGGAGATAGTATTGACCCGACTTTTCATCGTATTCCCAAGCTGAACCGCTAAAGATAGACTCCAAATCATTGGGCTCATCTCGCCAGATATAGTAGTCACGCTCAGGGCTATCAGGATTCTCACAAGCATCGACAAACCATGCGTGTTCATCCGAGGTATGATTGACCACCAAGTCCATGATAATTCGAATATCACGCTTCTTAGCTTCTGCGATGAGTTGGTCCATGTCCTCCATGGTTCCGAAAATAGCTGCAATCGCTTGATAATCAGCAATATCATAACCATTATCATCCATCGGACTATCATAAACAGGAGAAAGCCAAATCGCTGTAATCCCTAGCTTGGCTAGATAGTCTAACTTACTCGTAATTCCTGGCAAATCACCAATTCCATCTCCGTTGCTGTCCATAAAACTCTTGGGATAGACTTGATAGACTACGGCATTGTGCCACCATTTTTCTTGCATCTTCTCACCTCATTATTTTAATAATCTATAGTCTATGATAGCGCTTTTTTAAACTTAGTGCAAGCGTTTGCCTAATCTTTTTGATTTCTTTTTTGACTCCGTAGTTTCCTATCTTCCAATTTTTTATTATAATAGAGATCAGAGGTAAAAAAATGAAAAAACAAGCTTTTAGTTCTGAACAATATTTGAATCTACAGCGCGACCACATTTTGGAGCGCATCAACCAATTTGACGGCAAACTCTATTTGGAGTTTGGTGGCAAAATGTTAGAAGATTTCCACGCTGCTCGTGTCCTTCCTGGTTATGAGCCTGACAATAAAATCAAGCTCTTGCAAGAATTGAAAGAGCAGGTTGAAGTTGTGATTGCCATTAACGCAAGCAACATCGAGCATTCTAAAGCGCGTGGCGACCTAGGCATTTCTTATGACCAAGAAGTTCTTCGTTTGATTGATAAATTCAATGAATTAGGAATTTTTGTTGGTTCCGTTGTCATCACACAATACGCTGGCCAACCCGCTGCAGATGCCTTCCGCAACCAGTTAGATAAAAACGGGATTGATTCCTATCTTCATTATCCAATCAAAGGATACCCGACTGATATGGACCACATCATTTCTCCAGAAGGTATGGGGAAAAACGACTACATCAAAACCAGTCGCAACTTGATCGTCGTAACAGCTCCTGGACCTGGTTCTGGAAAATTGGCAACTTGTATGTCCAATATGTACCATGACCAACTCAATGGCATCAAGTCTGGTTACGCTAAGTTTGAAACCTTCCCAGTTTGGAATCTTCCCCTTCATCATCCGGTCAACTTGGCCTACGAGGCTGCAACCGCAGACCTTGATGATGTCAACATGATTGACCCCTTCCATCTCCAAACCTACGGAGAAACAACGGTTAACTACAACCGTGATATCGAAATTTTCCCAGTGCTCAAACGTATGCTGGAACGCATTCTCGGTGAATCTCCATACGCTTCACCGACAGACATGGGTGTCAACATGGTTGGTTTTGCTATTACAGATAATGAAGCTGCTATCGAAGCTTCTAAACAAGAAATCATTCGCCGTTACTATCAGACTGTACTTGATTTCAAAGCTGAAAAAGTCGGAGAAACTGCTGTCAAGAAGATTGAACTTCTCATGAACGATCTCGGTATCACACCTGCAGACCGCAAGGTTGCTGTTGCTGCACGTCAAAAAGCTGAAGAAACTGGTGGCCCTGCCCTAGCTCTTGAATTGCCATCTGGCGACATTGTCACTGGTAAAAACTCAGAGCTCTTTGGTCCTACAGCTGCTGCCTTGATCAATGCCATCAAAAAATCAGCTGACATCGCTAAGGAAGTGAAACTAATCGAGCCTGAAGTCGTCAAACCAATTCAAGGTCTTAAAATCGATCACCTAGGTAGTCGCAATCCTCGCCTCCATTCAAATGAAATTTTGATTGCACTTGCCATCACAGCTATGGAAAATCCTGATGCTGCGCGCGCAATGAAGGAACTTGGCAACCTCAAAGGAAGCGAAGCCCACTCAACCATCATCTTGACAGACGAAGACAAGAACGTCCTTCGCAAGCTAGGTATCAACGTAACCTTTGACCCTTACTACCAATACGATCGCTTGTATCGGAAGTAATTAAACGAGGCTGGACAAAACTCAATTTGAGGAAAAAGCCAGTAGATATTTACATGATAAAAGATAAAACGCATAATAACAAGTGTTCAAAAGACTTGGTATTATGCGTTTTTATGATTTTTCTATCCTCATTTATTTCAATGAAATTGCCAACTCGACACAGGCTCCTCCTTGGTCTGGATTGAGCAGGGTCAGACGACCAGCATGCAAGAGAGCGACCTGCTTAGAAAAGGCTAAGCCGATTCCATGATGGGGATTAGCCGAATTGCGGCTTTGGTCACTCTGGTAAAAGAGTTGGTCTGCTCCCAGTAGCATCTCCTCCGAAAATGCAGGGCCATTGTTCCAGATAGCAAAAACCAACTGGTCCTGCTGCACTGATACCGTCAGCTTGACTTCCTTTTGATCCTGATTAGCATGTTCAAGAGCATTCAGTAAAATATTAAGCAAAGCGCGCTTGAGATAGTCCAAGTGAATCGACAAAATCAGACTAAGATCACAATCTTCTTGGAGATAAAAACAATAGCTTTCCTGTTTGCTGAAAAGTGCCCAATCGTCCTGTAGAGAAGCCAAAAAGCTCCCCAAGGAAAGCTGACTAAACTGATTAGAATCAATCTGAAAAGTCTTAGCGTAATCAATCAAAGAACCACAATACTCTTCCATCTTGTGACTAGCCTGCAAAATCTCAGCAGCATAGTCTGCCTGAGGCTGGCCCAACTGCGCCAATTCCAAGAGCTCAGCATTCCCCTTAATCACAGTTAGGGGCGTCTTCAAATCGTGCGATGTCGCTGATAACTGTAAAATCAACTCCTGATTATGCCGTTGCTCTTTTTCTAGAAGACGAGCATTTTCTTGGCGGCTGCTCCGTAAATCGCTATAAACTTCTAGCATTTCCTCAATTCGAAAAAGCTGGCTTTGATTTTCTTCTAAAAGCTTCTCGCTCGTTAGCATTTTTATTTCCCTGTCGATTTTTCGGAGCAATTTTAAAATATGATAAAAAGTAATCAGCAGCAAGCTCCCTGCCCAAAAGAACAAGGTGAAAAGGGCATAATCGCTGCCTTGTGTAAATTCATAACCTATAAGCACAAAAATTAAAACATGGAAAAAGACGATTTTTAAACTGGTTGTCCAGACTAGGCTTTTGAAATTTCGGGTTCTAATTGCCATCTATAGCCTACTCCTCTCACTGTTGCGATTGCTTGCAGCCCTTCTTGTTTACATTTTTGACGAATCTGATATACGTATTCTGAGATAGAGCGAAGCTGTGTTTCTGAACTTTCTGGGTAAAGCAAGGTATGCAGGCGTTCAGCTGAAAAGGTCTGCTTGGGATTGCTAGCTAGTAAATGCAGCAACGTAAACTCTCGCTCTGAAAACTTCAAGATTTTACCAAAACAGGCAACTTCATAGCGCTCTGGATAAAATTGACAAGAAGCAATTTCAGAATATCGCTCCTTCCGCCTTTCCTCCCGCCGAAGATGAGCTCTGACACGCGCCAGCAATTCTTTGGTTCCAAAAGGCTTGACAACATAGTCATCTGCTCCGCGAAAGAGCCCTTCCACCTTGTCCGCCTCCAATTCCTTAGCCGTCAGAAAGATGATTGGACACGAAAGATGAGGACGAATGTAGGAACACAACTCAAAACCATTAACAGGCTCCATCATCACATCCAGCAGAATCAAGTCATATCCGACAAAATGCGTCAGCTCTAGGTCTTCTATCCGATCAAGCGTCGTCACATCATAAGCATCGAGCTCTAGGACGTTTTTCACCAGCTTCAAAATGCTCCGGTCATCATCAACTACCAAAATACGATACTGTCTCATATTTTCCATTATAGCATACCTCTAGCGAACATCTCGCTTCAAGGTTAAGAATATAGCAGAGCTCCAAACCAAAGCTAACCATAACAGCTGTATTCCCAGCCCTGATAAATCTATTGAGTGCTGAAGCCCTTCATACTCAAAAAGATTTAGCGTAGCCAGATCAGGCAGGTATTTTGCTTCTTTGATGAAAGTTGCTAATAAACGGCTGAGACCAATCAAGAGAGGAAAGAGCACCGACACCGGCACAACCCAAGATTGAAATAGCAAAGCGAGTCCAGCTGCTAAAAAAGCCAGAAAAAGATTGCTGAGCAGACCAAAAGAGCTGTAATAGAGGAATTTCCCCAGTAAGGGCCAGCTAAAGTCTAGGTCAAATCGAGCCAGCATAACAAAGAAACAGCTGCCTATCATGACACTGTAGAGAACCAAGAGCAGAACGGCCAGAAAAAGGAATTTCCCAGCCAACCAAGCCTTTCTATTTGATACGGTTAGAAAATTCGTTCGCATCCCATACTTGACAAACTCCTGGGCAAAATAGAGGGAAGTAAAGATGACGATGACAGGCTGCGCCAGATAGAGAGCATGCAAAGCTTCACTCAGAGCCTTTGTCTGGCCAACTGCTGTCTGACTGTAGTCAAGATTCATCAGAAAAAAAGGAACGACTACCATAGCCACCAAGGCGGCACCAAGAACGAGATAGTAAGAGCGAAACTTAATCCATTCACTTTTAAGCAGAGCTTTTATCATCAGTAGCGTCCTCCTAAATCCGTCTTCAAAAAGCGCAGAGAGGCCATGACGCCGATGACTAGCAACCATACGCTTAGTATCAAGAGTCCTTGCAAGGGATTGTTGGCATATTGGGAAGTCGGCGTTGCAACAAATAACTCTCCTGCGGGCTGTGGCAAATAAGCTCCCCAAGTCGTGTGGGTAGCTAGGTAGTTTCCCAGATTATAGATCTGTGGCACGAGAAAAAGCAGAGGAACTAGCATAGTCCGAGCCAATAAACCTAACAAAAATGAAAGGATTCCTAATAGGGTTAAAGATAAGGCTTTCCACAAAATCAAACTCCAAGCTGCCTGATTGAGCAGAATCGGATCAAGCCCCTCCTTTCCTAAAGCCAAGTGCATGACAATATAGCTCAAATAAATGGATAACAAGCTAATGATGAGTGAAAACAAACCAAAGGTCAATATTTTCCCCATAAGTAGCTTCAAGCGGTTATTACAAGCCAATAGACTGGTTCGCAAGCTATGAGACTGAAATTCCGTTGCTCCCAAAATTCCAGCTAAGATGACTAAAACCATACCACCCATAGAAGCGCCATTAAGACCTAGATATTCAAGCGGATCAATAGCTTCTGCCAGACCGGGAACCGTCTCAGGGGTCGCATCTAAACCGATAGACAGATACTGACGTCCCTCTAGCCATGACACAACAGGTACCAATAACAGCATAAAGACCACACTTACCCTGAAAGCCTTGGTTGATTGGATTTTCAACCACTCTGAATGCAATAAGGACATCGTCTCTTTCATCTTAAACCTCCTCTGTTAAGTCGAAGAAGAGCTCTTCTAAACTATCTGTTCCTTGTAATACATCTTCTAGCGTTCCCTGTTCGATAATTTGCCCATGATGAATCAAGACTACATCATCTGTTACCATTTGTACCTCAGACAGGATATGAGAGGATAGAAGGACGGTTTTCCCAAAATCAGCCTGCTGGCGAATGAACCTTCTAAACCACTTAATCCCACTTGGATCCAGTCCATTGGTCGGCTCATCTAATATTAAAAACTGGGGATCACCTAGTAAAGCTACTGCCAACCCCAGGCGCTGCCCCTCTCCTAGAGACAGGCTTGATAAGAAATCCTTTTTCTTATGAGCGATCCCAGTCATATCCAATACCTCATCAATCCGAAACTTCGGAATAGCATTACTTGCAGCAATAATATGCAGATGGTCGTAAACCTTTCTATTTGGCAGACCTCCAATACCGTCAAAAGCTGCACCTACTGTTTTGAGAGGATAAATCATTGACTGATAGGTTTGTCCATCAAAAGTCGCAGTTCCTGCTGTCGCCCGATCTAAGCCCAAGAGAATCCTCAAGGTCGAGCTTTTTCCTGCACCATTATGTCCTAGAAAAGCCGTAATGCGACCACTCCTAGCTGTAAAAGAAATATCCTTTAAAATTTGCTTGTCTCCATATTTTTTAGAAACACGATCAATTTTTACAATATGTTCCATACTGAACTCCTTTATCTTTATTTTCTCCAGTATACCCAATCTAGTTCAGAATTAGTTCAGAGATTAAACAGAAATTTCAGAAAAAGTTGGTCCACTTTTCAAAAGTCACCTTAGTTCCACTAGAAAAACTAAACTTTTCTTTCACAAGGTATTCTTCTCTCCATTCTTTCTTTATAATTCTGAGGTTTATGTATAAAGACTTTATTATCATTCTAGTCTCAAAAAGTTATTTATCAAACTCCATCAACAGCACCCTTTATGTTATAATGAAAGAAGAAAACTGAAAGGATTTACCATGTCAAAAGAAGTTATTGTTGAAAGTTTTGAACTTGACCACACCATTGTTAAAGCACCTTATGTTCGCTTGATTGGGGAAGAAACGGGACCAAAGGGAGACATCATCTCCAACTTTGATATTCGCTTGGTACAGCCAAATGAAGACTCTATCCCTACTGCTGGGCTTCACACTATCGAACACCTCTTGGCCAAACTCATCCGTACCCGCATTGACGGCATGATTGACTGTTCACCATTTGGTTGTCGCACAGGCTTCCACATGATTATGTGGGGTCGCCATACTAGCGCCGAAATTGCAGCTGTTATTAAGGATTCGCTCAAGGAAATCGCTGAGACTACTACTTGGGAAGATGTCCCTGGAACAACCATAGAATCTTGCGGAAACTACAAGGATCACAGCCTCTTTTCTGCTAAAGAATGGGCAAAACTCATCCTGGAACAAGGAATTTCAGATGATGCCTTTGAACGCCATGTCATCTAAACACAAAAGGAACCAGCTTTTAGCTAGTTCCTTCTTTTTTTATTCTCAAAATCTTGAGTTAGGCTTTTTCACGAATGACCAAGACACCATCTTCCATATCTGCTTCTAGATGTTTGGCATCTAGGTGATCCAAGTGGAAATCTGTCACCTTATCACGAATTTGTTGTTCAACCACGCGGCGGAGAGGACGAACACCCATAACTTCGTCATAACCTTCTTCTGTGATAAAGTCCTTAGCTGCTTGACTAACTTCCAAATCAATGTCTTTCTTAGCCAAAGTTTGGTTGACTTCCGCCAACATCAAGTCCACAATCTTAGAAAGGTCTTCCTTATTCAAGTGTGAGAACTCGATAACTGCGTTAAAGCGGTTAAGAAACTCTGGACGGAAGAATGGTTTCAAGCGATCCATCAATTCTGGTTTATCCGCATCTTCTGTCAAGTTGGCTTCATAACCAAATCCAGCATTTGATGTTGCGATAATGACAGTGTTCTTGAAGTTCACTGTATTTCCTTGACCATCAGTCAAACGACCGTCATCCAATACTTGGAGGAGAAGGGTGATTACTTGAGGATCAGCCTTTTCAATTTCGTCCAAGAGAATGATAGAGTATGGATTGCGACGAACACGTTCCGTCAAGGTATTGCTATTGTCATCATACCCCACATAACCTGCTGTTGTACCGATCAACTTAGATACAGCTGTGCGGTCACTATATTCAGACATATCCAAGCGGATGATCGCATCTTTAGTACCAAACATATCGAGCGCTAATTGCTTAGCAAGTTCTGTCTTACCAACCCCAGTTGGACCTACAAAGAGGAAGCTACCGATTGGGCGATTGCCTTCATCAAAACCAGCACGGTTACGACGGATAGCACGAGCTACAGCTTCAACCGCCTTGTCTTGGCCGATAACCTTGTGTTCCAAGCGATGAGCCATATCTTTCAAACGTTCGATATCTGATGCTCCCATTTGTGAAACTGGGATACCTGTCATTCGTTCCACAGATTCAGCCACATCGTTGATGCTTGCAGTCACTTTCATGTCTTCTGTGTGGTTTTCGACTTTTTTCTCTAATTCTGCAATACGTGTTTTGGCATTAAGAGCTGCTTCAAAATCTTCTGCCTCAACTGCTTTTTCTTGCTTGTCTTTTTCTGCCTCAATTTCCCGTTCAACAGCATGCACATCTGTTACAGGATGTTGAGCTGCCAAGTGAGCAGCCGTTACGTCCACAAGGTCAATAGCCTTATCTGGCAAGCTACGTTGAGGAATATATTGGATAGAATAATCCACTGCTGCTTTCAAGACTTCGTCTGGCAAGATGACATTGTGGTGTTGTTGATAGAGGTCACGAATCCCTTGAAGGATTTTAAAGGTATCCTCTGCTGAAGGAGCATTGACCTTCACTTCGTTGAAACGACGAGCAAGAGCTGCATTTTTCAAGATGGTGTTACGGTATTCGTCTTGAGTCGTTGCCCCAATCACTGTCAACTCACCACGAGAGAGAGCTGGCTTGAGAATATCCGCAAGACCTTTAGAACCACTATCACCTCCGATTGAGCCAGCGCCAAGGATTTGGTGAATTTCATCAAAGAAGAGGATAATATTGCCTGCTTCTTTCACTTCGTTGACTAGGTTTTGAACGTTTTCTTCAAAGCTACCACGGTATTGAGTACCAGCCTCAAGACCTGAAATATCAATGGAAATGATTTCCTTGTTTTTAATAGCAGCTGGAACGTCTCCATTCACAATTGCTTGTGCTAGACCTTCGACAACGGCTGTCTTACCAACACCTGCATCTCCGACCAAAACAGGATTGTTCTTGGTACGACGTGAGAGGATTTCAGATGTTTCTTGAATTTCCTTGTTTCGTCCGATAACAGGATCCAATTTGCCCTCGCGAGCTTCTGCTGTCAAGTTACGACCTAGTTTAGCAAGGACACCATCTTGCTTCATACCTGAAGCGTGTTGTTGCATTTGCGCATCAGATTCTACATTTCTTGGTAATTGACCAGTTGCACGATAATGAGCAAATTCCTCAGGAGTCACTTCACGTCCATTAATCAAGTAGCGACGGTTTTCAGAACTGTATCCTCGCATACCACCCATCAATTGGTTAAACAAATCATCCATGTTGTTAAAGTTATTAAAGTTGTTGTTCATATTCTTTACCTCGTTTATTGTTAATTAATTGCGATCTCTGATATTGACTATCTTTGACCTTTGTTTTAAAAATTTTAGACTAGCTAACTCGCTACTCTACGTATAATTTCTGGTTTTTCTTTTTTAAATAAGCCTTCTATCATCTTCTTTTCAAAGTCTGTTAGATTTAACATAGGCCTCACCCCTTTCTCGGGATTCTATACCTCATTCTCAAAGACTAATTCGTTGAAAATGAGCTTTTTAAGGAATTCATTTTCCTTATGTTTCTACTATATCACATTGGTCAGTAAAAGTCAATAATTTTTTGACCAAATTTGACTATTTTTTAAAAAATTTTTAAACACACAAAAAGCCAGTCAGATCGACTGGCTTTTCTCTATTACAATTGAATCTTAGCTCAATGCGTCATCCATTGAAAGAACTTCGTGGAAGACACGTTGTGTCAATTCAGTTTTTTGTTCTGGAGTGAGGTATTTAGTGTTTACACAATATCCAGAGATACGTACGATAACGTCTTCACCTGACATGATCTTTTCGTAAACATCGTTCAAGTCCATAACGTTCAAGTTAACGTGTTGTCCACCGTTTTCAAAGTAACCATCAAGGATTGTTACCAAGTTATCAACTTGTTCGTCACGAGTCTTACCAAGAGCACGTGGAGAAACTTGAGTTGTCAATGAGATACCGTCAGCTGCGTAACCAAAGTCTAGGCTAGCAAGTGAGTTCAAGTTTTGCAACCAGCCACCTTTAGCTTTGTTAGAAGGGTTAGCACCTGGTGAGAAGAATTCAAGTTTAGACAAGTTCACAGAACCATCTTCGTTGAGGTATACACCTTTGTGGACTGGTGAGTTACCAGTTTGTTTAGAGTAAGCAACGTTAGATGTGATTGTCAAAAGTGATACTGTAGCTTCTGCGTCTTTGTAAAGTTTGTGGCTACGTAGACGAGTTGTGTAAGCTTCAATCAACCATTCTGCCAATTCGTTTGAACGTGGGTCATCTTCACCCCAACGTGGGTATTCACCGATTGTTTCGTAATCGTAGATGTAGCCATCTTCATCACGGATTGGTTTAACCGTAGCGTACTTGATAGCTGACAATGTATCAACAGTGTTAGCAAATCCACAGATACCGAATCCCATGTTGGCACGTTGTTTAGTTGGCAAGAAGGCCATTTGAACAGCTTCGTAGTTGTACTTGTCAGTCATGTAGTGGATGATGTTCAAAGCATCTACGTAAGTGTCTGTCAACCAGTCAAGAGATTTTTCAAAGTTCGCTTTAACTGATTCGAATTCAAGAACTTCGTCACGAATAGGGTCGATGTCAAATACTTTGTAGTCTTTGTGAACATCGTCATAACCACCATTCAAACCAGTAAGAAGGGCTTTCAAAACGTTTACACGAGCACCGAAGTACTGGATGTTGTGGCGTTGATCTTCGTTTTCTGGGTCAAGTGGTGACACACAGCATGAGATACAGCTCATTTCTCCGTATCCGTCTTTAGCCATTGTTGTTACACCTTCGTATTGGATAGAAGAGTGTTTGTGGCTCATATGCATACAATAGCGACGGAAGTTGTATGGCAATTTGTCAGTCCAAAGAACTGTCAAGTTTGGCTCTGGAGAGTTACCGATGTTGTCAAGTGTGTTCAAGAAACGGTAGTCCATCTTAGTAACACGGTGACGACCGTCGTTACCCATACCAGCCATAGAAGTTGTGATGAAGGTTGGGTCACCTGAGTACAATTGGTCATAAGCTTTTGTACGAGCAAATTTAACTGTACGAAGTTTCATAACGAAATCATCAACGAACTCTTGGATTTCTGATTCGGTAAATGTACCACGAGCAAGGTCACGTTCTGCAAAGATATCCAATACGATTGGCACACGTCCTAGAGATGTAGCAGCACCGTTGATAACACGGCAGACAGCCATGAAGGCGATGTTAACCCATTGGATTGCTTCTTTCGTGTTCATCGCTGGTTTGCGGACATCAACTCCGTAAAGGTCACCCAAGCGAACAACTTGTTGCAAAGCTTGGTATTGAAGGTTTACTTCTTCACGAAGACGGATTGTTTCTTCGTCAATTTCTTTAATTGCATTCCAGTCGTTGACTTTTTCTTGCATCAAGTAGTCTGCACCGTAAAGAGCAAGACGTGCGTAAACACCGATGATACGTCCACGTGAGTAGGCATCTGGAAGACCAGTTACAGTGTGAGCGTGACGAGCGCGACGGATGTTTGAAGTGTAGGCACGGAAGATACCATCGTTAACTGTTGTTACGTATTTAGTAAAGATTTCGTGAACAGCTGGATCTGGTTCGTATCCATTTTCTTTCAAAGTAGTTTCAGCCATACGGATACCACCTTTTGGCATGAAGTTCAATTTGAAGAGTTCATCGTTTTGGATACCAAAGATCAATTCGTTTTCTTTGTCGATAAATCCAGCAGGAATATCAGCAATAGATGTTGGACGAGTGTCCATTGGGAAACGAGTTTCTTCGTAGTGTGCTTTTGTTTCTTCTACGATTTTTTTGATGTGAAGTGAACGTTCTGTTGGTCCAGCAAGGAAACTTTCATCTCCATCATAAGGTGTGTAGTTAGCTTGAACGAAGCGAGAAATACTTGCTTTTTCTTTCCAATCTACGCCTTTGAAGCCTTCCCAAGCTTTATCAAAAATATCTTGTGCTTCAACAACTGTCTTAACAACCATGTTAATGTCCTCATTTTTCTTTCTAGCAACAGTCATCTGTTACATTCATGAGACCAGTATACCATACAGTAACCGATTTCAACAAGCGAAAAAAGGCTTTTTTATCACTTTCTTTTCTAATACAGTCCGTTTATCGGTACGATCTGTATTATATATTTGAAAGAATGAGTACTCTTTTCCATTTTTTCAGAAAAAAAGGTATAATGAATAAAAAATGACATTAGAAAGGAAGCAAAATGCTCATATTTCCATTGATTAATGATTTGTCCAGAAAAATCATCCATATCGACATGGATGCCTTTTTTGCTGCGGTGGAAATAAGAGATAATCCTAAGTTAAAGGGCAAGCCTGTCATCATTGGGAGTGATCCCAGACAAACAGGCGGACGGGGAGTTGTGTCTACTTGTAGCTACGAGGCACGAGCCTTTGGCATTCACTCTGCCATGAGTTCTAAAGAAGCTTATGAGCGTTGTCCTCAAGCCGTCTTTATCTCGGGCAATTATGAAAAATACAAAACTGTGGGACTTGAGATTCGAGCTATTTTTAAACGTTACACCGATCTGATTGAACCTATGAGTATTGACGAGGCCTACTTGGATGTGACAGAAAATAAACTCGGTATCAAGTCAGCCGTCAAAATAGCTCGTCTCATCCAACAGGATATCTGGCAGGAACTACACCTGACTGCTTCTGCTGGCGTTTCTTACAATAAATTTTTAGCTAAAATGGCCAGCGATTATCAAAAGCCACATGGTTTGACAGTTATCCTCCCTGACCAGGTCCAAGATTTTCTCAAACAAATGGATATTGCTAAATTTCATGGAGTGGGCAAGAAAACAGTGGAAAGGCTTCATGAAATGGGTATTTATACTGGCGCAGACTTATTAGACGTTTCTGAAGTCACTTTAATCGATCGGTTTGGCAGACTCGGTTTTGATCTTTATCGAAAGGCTAGGGGCATTCACAATTCTCCAGTCAAATCCAATCGTATTCGTAAGTCCATCGGCAAAGAGAAAACCTATGGTAAGATTCTCCAGGCTGAAGAGGACATCAAAAAAGAGCTGACTCTTCTATCTGAAAAAGTAGCTCACAATCTCAGCAAACAAGACAAAGCTGGAAAAATCATTATCCTTAAAATTCGTTATACTGACTTCTCCACTCTAACTAGGCGGAAAAGCCTCTCACAAGCAACACAGGACGCTAGTCAGATTTCTCAAACTGCCCTTCAACTCTACGAAGAACTAGCTGAAAAAGAGAAAGGTATCCGTCTACTAGGAATTACAGTGACAGGATTTTAAAAAGCTTGAAGGAAAATTCCCTCAAGCTTTTTCTTATACAAACAAACGCACAAAACTATAGAGCAACAAGACACTACCGAGTACAATACGGTATTTACCAAAGAGTGTAAAGTCGTGTTTCTTCACATAGCTGGTCAAGAAACGAATAGCAACCATGCTGACCGCGAAGGCAACACCCATAGCGACTAAGAGCAGGAATAATTGCCCAATACTCAAGAGTTGACCTGCTTTAATAAATTTGAAAATCTTCAAAGCACTAGCTCCGAACATGACAGGAATTCCGAGATAGAAGGTAAACTCTGTTACGACAGAACGGCTCGTTCCATTCAACAAACCACCGACGATAGTGGCACCTGAACGGCTTGTCCCCGGGAAAAGGGCGAGGACTTGGAAAAGACCGATGTAAAGGGCTGTTTTATAAGGCAATTTGTCTAACTCTGTTACTGTTGGTTCAATAGCTTGCGCCTTATTTCGTTTTTCAAGATAGATAAAGGCAACACCATAGATAATCAACATAATGGCAACCGAAACCATGTTGTGGAAGTTGGCATCAAACCAATCATCCAACTTAAAGACCAACAGTAAGGGCAAGGTCGCAACGAGAACTTTTGACCACAATTGCCAAGTTCGACGAACTTCTACCTTATCCTTTGTTGGTTTAAAAGGATTGAGCTTGTTAAAGTAAATGACCATAACTGCTAAAATGGCACCGAGCTGGATGACAACATTAAACATGGACATGAAAGCTTCATTTTGGTCCTTGTATTGGACAAATTCTTCAACCAAAATCAAGTGTCCAGTACTTGAAATTGGCAACCATTCTGTAATTCCTTCAACAATCCCAAAAAAGATTGACTTCAAAATTTCAATAAAATACATACATTACTCCTTTTTCTGTCCTCTATTATAGCATAATTTCGGATGTTGCGATAGATTTTTTCTAGAAGGCACCGATGCTACCACCGCCTCCGCCTCCTGAGAATCCTCCGCCAGAACTTCCACTTCCAGAAGATACGGAGTAGGTACTAGCTGTATTTGCAATACTAGCATAGTGGCTCATTTGAGCAGTTGAATGATAAAACATACTGTGCCAGCCATAAGCTACATAAAGATTAATATCTGGGTTCTCAACTTGAATCTGATAAGATTTCATCAAATGACTCACCTTGTCCGCATAACCAAATAAAGTAGCATAGACAAGGAGGCGATTCCAAAGAACAATACTCTCTAATTCTGCCTTGTCTAGATGGGCGATATCGCGAAGCATGTTTTCAAAACTAGTCCAGAGATAGTATGCTTCTAGCCCTTCTTCATTTAAAACACCATCACGAGTATCAAATCGGGTCGTCCAATAATAGACGGCAGCTAACATCAAGCTCACAAACCCAAGGATAGGAAGTGGCAGAGAAAGGTACCCGTGAGCATCCAAACTATACAAGAACCAGCCAAAACCAACGAAAGCAGGTAGAAGCGTAGAGACGCCTATCATCAATCGCAAGATTTTTTCTCCATCACTCAGTGGACGATAGTAATCTGGAAGTTGCAAAGAGGAAACCCGCTTTCTCACCCCATCCTGCATCTGCTTCAGAGCTTGCTCGAAAGACGACTTAAGCTTACGTCCCGTTTTCTGAATCCGTTTTTCATCAGCTGCTTTTGCACCTTGGTAAAGACTAGTTGACACTTGGTAATCTGCAAACAAATCTGAAACAAGCACTTCTTCTCTTCCTGAAAAGGCCAAATTAAGGCAATCTTTTTCAAAACTTACCAATCCTTTTTCTTTTATGACTTTTAGACGGACCTCATCTCCATTTGAGATGATTGAAACATTTCCACGGTCAATCACATCCAATAAAGTAGCCTGAACGAGTTGGTCAAAGGTGAACTTCCCTCCTCCCTTGGTTAAGGGACTGACTTCCTCTAAAGAAGTGGAGTAAACAGCTTCCGATAAAACCATCGGTTCTAAGTCCATTGGCGGTTCATAGAGACGGTGATTTTTAGCATATTTCTTCGATGGAGGGGTTTTTCTTCTGTAAATGCAGTAGAAAATAACACTAAAGACTAAAGAAAGCGAGAGTAGCAAAGGGATAATCCACGTAACCAGAGCTTTGCTCTGAGCTTTTTCAGCAGTAATGGATTCCTCTATTTTTTCAAATTCTGCTAAACGATTGCCCTTCAATCCCTGATCCAAAGCTGTTCCAAAATCTTTTCTAGGCCAATAGGCATGCAATTCAACCCCACGCTGACGAGGTAGGTTCTGTAAATGAACACGATAATCACCATCTATCTTTTCTACCTTGCCCTCTGTAAAGAGTTTCCCTGTATGAAAGAACAATTTTTCTGCTCCATTAAAGCCCGTTACTCGAAACTCAAATTTTTCGATAGGTTCTGAACTATCCGTCAGGGGCTGCCAATTAAGTTCCGCGATATCATCATATAGAAATAGGAGATTTTTTAGTTGCCATGTGATTACCACTTCAACGGTATCCCCCTCTTGGCCTGGATTATACACTTTTACAGTATAACCTTCCGATTCTTCTATCACTTCACTATTGACATTCTCAATGGCACTAGCATTTTTCCATACCTGAATCTTCGGACTGGAATCTATTTCAAATCCCTTTGGCATCTTACCGGCATGGCCAAGTCCTACTAGTTGTCCATTAAAGTCTTCATCAAAATAATAGACTACTTTCTCCCTAAATTCTGCCGTATTATCTGCATGAATATACAAATCACCTTGATAAGAGCGAATCTTGAAATCAACCGCAAAAACAGAGAGTGGTAAAATACAAAACAAGCTAAATAAAAGCACGAAAAAAGTCTTTTTCACAACACAATCCCCCTTTTTATCTTTGCTATCATTATATCATTTTTTATAAGTAAAGGCTTACTTATATTGAAAATATCACTATTTTTAGATACAATAGAGAGAAGTCATTTTTAGACTAGAAATAGGAGAAAACATGAAAAAATTATGCTTATCTATCCTTGCTAGCCTAGCCCTTACCTTAGGACTAGTTAGCCAAGTCCAAGCCGACGAATATTTACGCATTGGGATGGAGGCAGCTTACGCTCCCTTCAACTGGACCCAAGACGACGATAGTAATGGCGCCGTCAAAATCGATGGTACCAATCAATATGCCAACGGCTACGATGTTCAAATCGCTAAAAAGATTGCCAAAGACTTAGGTAAGGAACCTTTGGTCGTTAAAACCAAGTGGGAAGGACTTGTTCCTGCTCTTACTTCTGGCAAAATCGATATGATCATTGCTGGTATGAGCCCTACCGCTGAACGTAAACAAGAAATTGCTTTTTCAAGCAGTTACTATACTAGCGAACCCGTTCTATTGGTAAAAAAGGACTCTGCCTATGCAAATGCCAAATCTTTAGAGGACTTTAGCGGGGCAAAAATCACGTCTCAACAAGGTGTTTACCTTTATGACCTGATTTCCCAAATTTCAGGTGCAAAAAAAGAAACAGCTATGGGCGACTTTGCTCAAATGCGTCAAGCACTTGAAGCTGGTGTTATCGATGCCTATGTTTCTGAACGACCTGAAGCAATGACCGCTGAGTCTGCCAACGCTAAGTTCAAAATGATTCAACCCCAACCAGGTTTCAAAACTGGCGAAGAAGACACAGCTATTGCCATTGGGCTTCGCAAGGGCGATAGTCGCATCAGCCAAATCAATGCCAGCATCGAAACCATTTCCAAGGACGAACAAGTAGCTCTCATGGATCGGATGATTAAAGAGCAGCCAGTGGAGGCGACAACAACTGAGGAAGAAAGTAGCTTCTTTAGTCAAGTCGCTAAGATCCTTTCTGAAAACTGGCAACAACTCCTGCGTGGTGCTGGCATCACACTCTTGATCTCCATTATCGGAACCATCGCAGGGCTTATTATCGGGCTTGCAATCGGAGTCTTCCGTACGGCCCCTCTATCTGAAAACAAGGCCATCTATGGCTTGCAAAAACTACTTGGCTGGATCCTTAATGTCTATATTGAAATTTTCCGTGGTACGCCTATGATCGTTCAATCTATGGTTATCTACTACGGTACAGCACAAGCCTTCGGTATTAACCTTGACCGTACACTGGCTGCCATCTTCATCGTTTCAATCAACACGGGTGCCTACATGACAGAAATCGTCCGTGGAGGTATCCTAGCAGTCGACAAGGGACAATTTGAAGCCGCAACTGCTCTTGGTATGACCCATAATCAAACCATGCGCAAGGTTGTCCTCCCTCAGGTCGTTCGCAATATCTTACCTGCTACTGGTAATGAGTTTGTCATCAATATCAAAGATACCTCTGTACTGAATGTTATCTCTGTGGTGGAACTCTACTTCTCTGGTAATACTGTGGCCACCCAAACTTATCAATACTTCCAGACATTTACAATCATCGCCGTGATTTACTTTGTCCTCACCTTCACAGTGACCCGTATCTTGCGCTTCATCGAAAGACGCATGGACATGGATACCTACACTACAGGTGCTAATCAAATGCAAACGGAGGACTTGAAATAATGAATCAACCCATTCTTGAAATTAAACACCTCAAAAAATCCTATGGACAAAATGAAGTCTTAAAAGATATTTCTCTGTCAGTTCACAAAGGAGAGGTTATCTCCATCATCGGGAGCTCAGGAAGCGGAAAATCAACCTTCCTACGTTCTATCAACCTACTTGAAACACCTACTGAAGGGGAAATTCTCTACCGAGGAGAAAACGTCCTTGCGAAAGGCTATGACCTTACTCACTATCGGGAAAAACTCGGAATGGTTTTTCAATCCTTCAACCTCTTTGAAAACCTCGATGTTCTCGAAAATACGATCGTCGCCCAAACGACTGTCCTTAAACGAGAACGCTCTGAAGCTGAAAAAATTGCCAAAGAAAATCTTGAAAAAGTTGGCATGGGAGAACGCTATTGGCAAGCCAAAACAAAACAACTCTCTGGTGGCCAGAAGCAACGTGTAGCCATCGCACGCGCCCTCTCCATGAATCCTGACGCCATCCTTTTCGACGAACCAACATCTGCTCTGGATCCAGAAATGGTCGGTGAAGTCCTTAAAATCATGCAAGACCTGGCTCAAGAAGGCCTGACTATGATCGTCGTCACCCACGAAATGGAATTCGCCCGCGATGTCTCACACCGTGTCATCTTTATGGATAAGGGCCTCATCGCTGAAGAAGGCAAGCCAGAAGACCTCTTCACGAACCCTAAAGAAGAACGAACACGAGAGTTTCTTCAGCGCTATCTCAAATAACAAACAAAGACTGCATAAAATATGTAGTCTTTTTACTAACTCTTTGCAAAACAAAAGGCAGATTCATTTTAAGAATCTGCCTGTAAGCCTAGTTTAATCTTCAAATTTTTCATGATTCTTATCATAAAAATCAATCAAGCCTAGGGCTGTTTCAAATGAAATATTTTTCACTTTTGCACGACCTTGTGCCAAAGCAATAATTGACATTTCACGTGCATTTGTTTCCTTAGAGATACGGTAACCTGTGATTTTCTTATCACGAACCCAGCCAACAACTGATTCTACTTTTTCAAAGTTTGATTTAGCCATGTTCTTCTCCTATTTTGTTCTTTACGATACTGAAATATATCCATTCTTTTAGGATTATCTACAAAAAACATCTACTTATTGAAAACAAATAATGAATTGTTATTACTTAGCTTTTAAAGCTGATAATATGCTTGTTCGTATATCTTCAACTCCATCAGGATTTGCTGGTAGGAAGATGGTATTATTGCCCTTATTGTCTGCGAAATTATTCAAAGTATCCAAATACTGATTTGTTAATAGAATGGACATAATCTGGGCTTCCGTGAGTTCAACATTGGCTCCTTTTAATTCTTGAATAGAATCAGCAAGTCCATCAACAATAGCCTTACGCTGTTCTGCAATCCCTACACCGTGTAGGCGATCTTTTTCTGCCTCTGCTTCTGCCGCGGTCACAATCTTAATCTTATCTGCTTCTGCAAGTTCTTGCGCAGCGACTCTCTTACGTTGGGCAGCATTGATTTCATTCATTGATTGTTTAACTTCAGCGTCAGGCTCAACCTTCGTAATCAATGTTTTTACAATGATGTAACCATATGTAGACATTTCTTCTGCTACTTGCTTTTGAACTTCTAATGCGATTTCATCTTTTTTCTCAAATAGTTCATCCAAGGTCAATTTAGGTACAGATGAACGCAAGGCATCCTCAATATAGGATTTGATTTGAGCTTCTGGTCTCATTAGTTTATAGTAAGCATCTGTGACATTATTCTCATTCACTCGATACTGAGTCGCCACATTCATGGTCACAAATACATTATCTTGTGTTTTTGTTTCCACGACGATCTCACTTTGCAATAGACGCAACTGCACCCTGGCCGCAATTCTATCAATTCCAAAAGGTGCTCGTACATGAATACCACTATTACTCAACTTTTGGTATTTACCAAAACGCTCGATAATAGCGACAGACTGTTGCCTTACAACGTACACAGAGCTGACAATAATCGCTGATGCAATCAGCACTAGAATAAAGAGAACAAGTAAAACATGTAAAACCATGGGAATCTCCCCCTTTCGTCACCATCATTATAGCATCATTATAGGAAATTGGCAAATAATATGATAGCAAATTTATTTTAGACTAGCATATTATACAAGGTCTCATTTCCGTTCAGATTGATATAAGATGGGTCAAACTTTTCCATCCGATGAATCAAGCCAGCATAATCATGCTTATCAGCAAGAGCAATCCCAATCAATACCGGCCCTGTCCCCTTGCTGGCCCGTTTGATATACTCAAAACGAGTGATGTCATCATTTGGTCCCAAGATGTCATTTACAAACTCACGAAGAGCCCCTGGACGTTGTGGGAAATTGACTACAAAGTAATGCTTGATGCCATCGTAAATCAAGGCACGTTCTTCCATCTCTGGCATACGGTTAATATCGTTATTTCCCCCAGAAATGATACAACAAATGGTCTTACCTTTGATATAGTCCGATAGAACTTCCAAGGCTGCAATGCTAGCCGCTCCAGCAGGTTCGGCGACAATTCCTTGCTTGGAATAAAGATCAATCAAGGTCTCCGAAATCAAACCCTCATCTACTCCAATAAGAGTTTCAACATTCTGACGAGTTGCTTCATAGGTCAACTGTCCAACTTTCTGTACAGCTATCCCATCAGCAAACTTATCAATTTCTTTGAGCTTAACTGGTCCCCCAGCCTCAAAGGCAGCTTTCATAGAGCGGGCTCCATTGGCTTCTACACCAATTACTTCGATAGCGGGATTGGTTTCTTTGATATAGGTCGAAACCCCTGCAATCAGTCCGCCACCACCTACCGGAACTAGTACTGTATCAAAATCAATAGACTCTTTACGGGCTTCTTCAAGAATTTCGTAGGCCACAGTCCCTTGACCAGCTTGAACATGGATATCATCAAAAGGATCAATGAAGGTACGGTTTTCTGAAACGGTAAATTCTTGTGCTGCCTTAGCAGAAGCATCAAAGGTATCCCCAACCAACTTGATTGTCACAAACTCTCCACCGAAAAAGCGAACCTGCCCAATCTTTTGTTGCGGTGTTGTGATGGGCATAAAAATCGTTGCGGGAATCTTCATCTCCTTACAAGTGTAGGCGACACCTTGAGCGTGATTCCCCGCTGATGCACAAACCACACCACGCTCACGTTCTTCTTTTGTCAATTGTGAAATGGCATAATAGGCTCCACGAATCTTAAAGGAACGAACACGCTGAGCATTTTCCTTCTTCAAATAAATCTTAGCACCATACTTCTCCGATAAGTAATGATCATATTCCAGTGGTGTATTCACTACTACACCACTTAAAACTTTGTGGGCTTTCACCACATCTTTTGCACTTAGCATGTCTCCTCCTCAAATACTTTACAAGGTAAAAAGCGAGTTAGGTACCCCCCAACTCGCCTTCTGTTTTTATTCTAAGAATTAGTTATAGATTTTGAAAGCATCGTCGTCGTTTTTACCAACGAATGGCATTGCTTTACGTAGTTCTGCACCAACTTTTTCAATTTCAAGGTTAGCTGCTTGTTCACGGTAAGCAGTCAATTTTGGACGTCCCGCTTTATAGTCATTTACAAAGTCATTTGCAAATGTACCATTTTGGATGTCTGCCAAAACAGCTTTCATGTTTTCTTTAACTTGCTCAGTAATCACACGTGGGCCTGATACATAGTCACCGTACTCAGCAGTGTTTGAGATAGATTGACGCATTTTCTTGAATCCACCTTCATAGATCAAGTCAACGATCAATTTCATTTCATGAAGAACTTCAAAGTAAGCCAATTCTGGGGCATAGCCTGCTTCTGTCAAGACTTCAAAACCTGCTTCGATAAGGGCAGTCAAACCACCACAAAGTACAGCTTGTTCACCAAACAAATCTTCTTCAGTTTCTTCTTTGTAAGTTGTTTCAAGCAAACCTACACGAGCTGCTCCAACACCTTTACACCAGTCCATAGCAATGTTTTTCGCATTTCCTGTGGCGTCTTGGTAGACTGCATAAAGAGCTGGAACACCAAATCCTTCTTCATAAGTACGACGTACCAAGTGTCCTGGCCCTTTAGGAGCACACATGAAGACATCTACATCTGCAGGAACTTTGATAAATTCAAAGTGAATGTTGAAACCATGAGCAAATCCAACTGCATTTCCAGCTTCCAAGTTTGGAGCGATTTCTGCTTCGTACAATTCTTGTTGAATTTCGTCTGGTGCCAAGATCATGATAACGTCAGCCAATTTAGTTGCTTCTGCTACTGTGTAAGTATCAAATCCGTCTTCTTTTGCTTTGTCAAAAGATTTACCTGGACGCACACCGATGATGACATCACGACCTGAGTCACGCAAGTTTTGCGCATGCGCATGTCCTTGTGAACCATAACCGATTACGGCGATTTTTTTACCGTCAAGCGCTGCTACTTTAACATCTTTTTCGTATTCCATTTGAACTGCCATAGTTTTTCTCTCTTTTCTATTTTTTATTGCCTTATAGGCTGGTTTAACAAATTTAAGTTATTTTTTACATTGAAAATCAAAGAGTATTAATCGCGGGTAAATCCAGTTGCACCCGTACGAGCGATATTTTTAATACCATATGGTCGAATCACTCGCAATAAAGCTTCACTCTTTTCAGCATTTCCCGTCATCTGAATAGTGATTGAGCTTGGAGCCACATCTACTACCGTTGCACGGAAAGGTTGGATAATGGCCAAGATTTCTGCACGCTTTTCAGCAGGAGCAGATACCTTCACCAAGATAACCTCTCTTTCCAAGTGTGGTTTATCTGTGATATCTCGAATGCGAATCACATCAATCTGACGATTGAGTTGCTTAATGATTTGCTCTACTTCATCGTGTGAAGCTACATCGATAATGATAGTAATCCGTGATACATCAGGATTCTCTGTCGCACCAACTGAGATACTCTCAATGTTGACCTGACGACGAGATAGGACACCTGTAAAGCGATTGAGGACTCCCGAACGATTTTGTAGTTTTGCTGTTAACATTCTACGCATGGAACTTCACCCCCAACATCTCATGATTGCTCTTCCCAGCTGGTACCATTGGTAAAACCTGTTCCTTACGAGAAATATCCACCTCGATAAACATCGGCACATCCTCCAGAATGGATTCTAGATCCTTCTCTATCGTCTCTGGATTATCAAATTTATAGTTTTTGATGCCGTAAGCCTGTGCCATCAGCTGGAAGTCAGGAAGTGTATCAAAGACTGACTCAGAAGTTCTACCGTCATAGAAGGATTCCTGCCACTGACGAACCATTCCTAGTGAGTGGTTATTCAGCATCACGACTTTAATGGGTACCTTGTAGATATTTAGGATGGCTAGTTCTTGGTTGGTCATTTGGAAGCCACCATCACCGACAAAAAGAACTACTTCTTTTTCTGGATTGGCAATCTTGGCTCCGATAGCTGCAGGAACTCCGAACCCCATGGTACCCAAACCACCTGAAGTGACTAATTGACGCTCATTTTGGTAAGGATAATACTGAGCTGTCCACATTTGATGTTGCCCTACGTCTGTGACAACAATGGCATCTCCATTCGTCAACTCGCCGATGCGTTCAATAACGGCCTGAGGTTGAACCACACGTTCTTTCTTATCATAAGAACGAACACGATTCTTGTCCTTAGTGACTTTTTCAATCCACTTTTCAGTATTGTTATGAACAGTTGGTTCTTCCAATAGCATCTGCAAGGCTTTCTTAGCGTCCCCAACCACTGGAATATCTGCACTGATAATCTTACCAATCTCAGCTGGATCTATATCGATATGAGCAACCTTGGCATTTTTAGCAAAGGTCTTAGGATTTCCAGTTAAGCGGTCATCGAAACGGCAACCAATACTAATCATAAAGTCCGCTTCGGTCATGGCAATGTTAGCTGCGAAAGAACCGTGCATACCTCCCATTCCTAGGAAGAGCGGATGGCTAGTCGCAATCGTACCTTGCCCCAAAAGACTGGTCACGACTGGAATTTGGTAACGTTCAGCAAACTCATTGAGCTCGGCAGCTGCTTCTGCATAACTAACCCCGCCACCAGCTAGCAATACAGGTTTCTTAGCCTTAGACAATTGTTTCAAGATTTTCTTGATTTGCATGTCATTCGGATCAAGCGTCGGTTGATAGCTTGGTAAATTTACCTCTGGTGAATAGATGAAGTCCGTCTCTAAGGCAGATACATCCTTTGGCAAGTCGATCACAACTGGGCCAGGACGACCTGTGGTCGCAATATGGACAGCTTCCGTAATGATACGAGGAATGTCAGCTGTCTCACGGACTTGGTAATTATACTTAGTAATAGGCATGGTAATACCGACAATGTCCGCCTCCTGAAAGGCATCCTTCCCAATGCCTGCTCGAGCGACTTGTCCCGTAAAGACCAAAAGGGGAACGCTATCGCTCATGGCATCCGCGATTCCTGTAATGGCATTTGTTGCTCCCGGTCCACTCGTGACGACGGCAACGCCCAACTTTCCAGTTGATTTGGCATAGCCTTCAGCTTCGTGCAAACACCCTTGCTCATGGCGACCTAAGATGTGGCGGATACCTTTAAAATTATAAATCGCATCATATAAAGGCAAGACAGCCCCACCAGGATAACCAAATATAGTATCAATTCCTAAATCACGGAGTGTTTCCAAAACTAGATCCGATCCCGTCTTAGGAGCGTCTAAACTGATTTTCTCCATTGTTCCCCTTTCTCTTCTCTTAAAAATAGCTTGTTACTATCATACCATTTTTTCAAAAATTTTCAAGACAAAAGAAGCAATTTTCTGAATTTTCTATCTAAACGTGTTTTTATGAATGTTTTTCCTATTTTTATAAATATGAATAGGGAATTGAACGATTTTATTATTTCCAAATTTAATTTAGAGTATATTTTTCTAACCTTCCTTGATATAGAACATAAAAAGGAAGCCACTAAGTGACTTCCTTCTAGAGCGAGGACTGATTAGTCTTCACCTTTATTTTTCTTAATGATTTCTTCTTGTACTGACTTAGGTACATCTTCGTAGTGGTCAAATACCATCATGAAGGTACCACGTCCTTGAGATGCTGAACGAAGAACAGTTGCGTAACCAAACATTTCAGCAAGTGGAACGTAAGCACGTACGATTTGACTGTTACCGTGTGCTTCCATACCATCAACACGTCCACGACGAGCAGTTACGTGACCCATAACATCACCAAGGTTTTCTTCAGGAACAGTGATGGTTACAAGCATCATTGGCTCAAGGATAGCTGGTTGTGCAGTCTTAGCAGCTTCTTTAAGAGCAAGTGAAGCCGCGATCTTGAAGGCAGTTTCAGATGAGTCGACATCGTGGTATGAACCATCGTAAAGCTTAGCTTTAACGTCAACCATTGGGTAACCAGCAAGAACACCGTTAGCCATAGATTCTACCAAACCTTTTTCAACCGCTGGGATAAATTCACGAGGAACCACACCACCGACGATTGCGTTTTCGAATTCGAATCCTTTACCTTCTTCGTTTGGAGTAAATTCAATCCATACATCACCGAATTGACCTTTACCACCAGACTGACGTTTGAAGAATCCACGTGCTTGAGTAGAAGCGCGGAATGTTTCACGGTAAGATACTTGAGGAGCACCTACGTTCGCTTCAACTTTGAACTCACGACGCATACGGTCAACAAGGACGTCAAGGTGAAGCTCACCCATACCAGAGATAACTGTTTCACCAGTTTCAACGTTTGTTTCAACGCGGAATGTTGGATCTTCTTCAGCCAATTTTTGAAGGGCAATACCCATCTTGTCTTGGTCTGCTTTAGATTTTGGCTCAACCATCAATTGGATAACTGGTTCTGGAACGTTGATTGACTCAAGGATGATTTTAGCTTTTTCATCTGTCAATGAGTCACCAGTGGTAGTATCTTTCAAACCAACGGCAGCAGCGATATCACCTGAGTAAACAGTGTCAATTTCTTGACGGCTGTTAGCGTGCATTTGAAGGATACGTCCAATACGTTCACGTTTACCTTTAGAAGTGTTCAATACGTAAGAACCTGATTGAAGAACACCTGAGTATACACGGAAGAATGTCAAACGACCTACGAATGGGTCAGTCATAATCTTGAAGGCAAGAGCTGCAAATGGCTCTTCGTCAGATGCAGGACGAGTTTCTTCTTCATCTGTATCTGGGTTGATACCTTTGATCGCTGGGATGTCAAGTGGGCTTGGAAGGTAGTCGATAACCGCATCAAGCATCAATTGAACACCTTTGTTCTTGAAGGCTGATCCACATAA
The DNA here is from genome assembly GCF_003942695.1 of Streptococcus mitis. Classification (GTDB taxonomy): domain Bacteria; phylum Bacillota; class Bacilli; order Lactobacillales; family Streptococcaceae; genus Streptococcus; species Streptococcus mitis_BD. Next base: position 41,213 of record NZ_RJNU01000001.1, on the reverse strand, counting down.
TACTGGGAAGAATTCAACGTTGATAGTCGCTTTACGGATACCAGCTTTCAATTCTTCGTTAGTGATTTCTTCACCTTCAAGGTATTTCATCATCAATTCTTCGTCAGTTTCAGCAACTGCTTCGATCAGTTTTTCACGGTATTCTTGAGCTTGGTCAAGGTATTCAGCTGGAATATCTTCTTCAAGGATATCTGTACCAAGGTCGTTAGTATAGATTTCAGCTTTCATCTTGATCAAGTCGATGATACCACGGAAGTCATCTTCAGAACCGATTGGCAATTGGATTGGGTGTGCATTTGCTTGAAGACGATCGTGAAGTGTGCTTACAGAGTAAAGGAAATCAGCACCGATTTTGTCCATTTTGTTAGCAAATACGATACGTGGAACTCCGTACTCAGTTGCTTGACGCCAAACTGTTTCAGTTTGAGGCTCAACACCTGATTGTGAGTCAAGAACAGTAACCGCACCGTCCAATACACGAAGAGAACGTTGTACTTCGATTGTGAAGTCCACGTGTCCTGGTGTGTCGATGATGTTTACGCGGTGGTTATTCCATTGAGCTGTTGTCGCAGCAGATGTGATAGTGATACCACGTTCTTGCTCTTGCTCCATCCAGTCCATTTGTGACGCACCTTCGTGAGTTTCACCGATTTTGTGGATTTTACCAGTGTAGTAAAGAATACGCTCAGTAGTTGTTGTTTTACCGGCATCGACGTGAGCCATGATACCGATATTACGAGTTTTTTCAAGTGAAAATTCGCGTGCCATGAGGTTTGTTTCTCCTATTTATTTTAATTTCTATTCTATTATAACACGATTTTAATAAAAACGGATAGGCAGGACCTACCCGTTCTCAATGTTTATCTTGTTTTTGTTGGTTTCAACTTGTAGACAAATTGAATTGAACTCGGGCTAAAAGCTTAAGATAGCTGAGTTGAACTCAAGCTAAAAGTCTGGAGAAAAAGATGAATCTCATTGGTTGCAATCGCAACCTACTTCGATTCCCTATTTTCTCTGGGACTTTCTTAACGCTTTCGTATCCTATCTTACCAACGGAAGTGTGCGAAGGCACGGTTAGCTTCAGCCATACGGTGAGTGTCTTCACGTTTCTTAACAGCTGCACCAGTGTTGTTAGCAGCGTCCAAGATTTCTTTTGCAAGACGGTCTTGCATTGTGTGTTCACCACGAAGGCGAGCGATTGTTACCAACCAACGAAGTCCAAGTGTTGTACGACGTTCTGGACGAACTTCAACTGGAACTTGGTAGTTAGATCCACCAACACGACGTGCACGTACTTCAAGTACAGGCATGATGTTTTCCATAGCTGTTTCAAATACTTCAAGTGCATCGTTTCCAGTAGCTTCTTTGATTTGCTCAAAAGCACCGTAAACGATTGAAGCAGCTGTACCACGTTTACCATCAAGCATAACGCGGTTGATAAGACGAGTAACTAGTTGTGAATTGTAAAGCGGATCTGGCAATACGTCACGTTTTGGAGCTCTATTTTTACGACTCATTTCTCTTTATCCCCTTTCCTTATGCTTTTGGACGTTTAGTACCGTATTTAGAACGGCCTTGTTTACGATCGTTAACACCTGCAGTATCAAGTGCACCACGGACGATATGGTAACGTACCCCTGGAAGGTCTTTTACACGTCCACCGCGAAGAAGCACCACGCTGTGCTCTTGCAAGTTGTGTCCGATACCTGGGATGTAGGCAGTAACTTCGATAAGGTTGCTCAAACGTACACGAGCGAATTTACGAAGGGCTGAGTTAGGTTTTTTAGGTGTCATTGTTCCAACACGAGTTGCAACACCACGTTTTTGTGGTGAAGAAACGTTTGTTTGAACTTTTTTATGACTGTTGTAACCAACGTTCAAAGCTGGTGATTTAGATTTTTCTACTTTTGATTTACGCGGTTTGCGAACCAATTGGTTAATTGTAGGCATCTACATTCTCCTGTGTTTTTTTATTTTTGGTGATGATACACTTGGTGACAGCTACCATCTGTGTGTACTTTTGCAACATTTGTCAGCACGTCCCTGTACACTTTTGAGAGACCAAAAGTAAAAAGTACCGTCTATTATTGTAACACATTTTTTCCTTCATTGTCAAGATGTTTTTCATTTTTATTCTGATCTTTTAACTCTTTGACACTAGCTCTCACCGCTTTTTTAAACAAAAAAGGAGGCAATTTTGCCTCCTACTTTCTAGTATAGATTTCCTTCAATTTAGCAATCATTTGAGTTGTTTTTTATCTTTCTTATCAAAGCCAACCAGATTCTTTTGCAATGTTGGCTGCCTCTGTTCGATTACCAGCATCTAGTTTCGAAAGAATATTGGTGACATAGTTTCGGACGGTTCCATTTGATAGATAGAGTTGGTCTGCGATTTCTTGGTTAGACAAGCCCTGAGCGATTCCCTTTAAAACAGCGATTTCTTGCTCTGTTAACGGGTTAGGATGCGTCATCACCACTTCCATCAATTCAGGCGAATATTCCTTACGTCCTTCGAGAACCGTGTGCAAGGTTTGCATGAGGTCTGCAATGCTTCTTTCTTTTAAGACATAAGCATCCACTCCAGCCTTGATTGCACGTTCAAAATAGCCGGGGCGCTTGAAGGTCGTCACCACAACCACCTTTGTTTCTAGCTTTTCTGCTTGTATCCACTCCAAGACTTCGAGGCCTGTCTTAACAGGCATCTCTACATCAAGAATGGCGATATCTACAGACTCTTTTTCTAGGAGTTGGATTGCTTCTTGGCCATCCTTGGCTTGTAGGACATACTCCACATCTGGTTGAAAGGTAAGCAACTGGCACATAGCATCTCGCAACATACTTTGATCTTCTGCAACAAGTAGTTTCATCTTAGTTTCTCTCCTTATAAGGTAGTCGAACCTGCACTTCCGTTGGATGCTTCTGACTGATCACTTTTACTTCTCCTGAAAAAGAAAGAACACGGTCTCGAACGGTATGGAGCTCATCTCCTTTTAGAGAAGCAAAGCCACAGCCATCATCTCTCACTGTTAAAATGAGTTCTTTTTCTGTCCGCTCGGATTTCAAATAGGCTTTAGACGCTTTGGCATGTTTGATGATATTGGTCACCAACTCAAGCAAAATCATGGAAGCCGTTGACTCCAATTCCTGAGTTAGGCTAGCAGTATCTAGTTGGTGACTGATTTCCGTTTCAATTCCTGCAATTTCCAGCATTTTTTTAACAGTCGAAAACTCGGAGGCAAGGGTTCTTGTTTTAAGATTTTCGATAATTGTACGAACTTCATTCATGGATTCTTTACTGATCTGATGAATTTCTTTTAATTCTTTTTCCACTTGAGGATAGGCCTGCATTTGAAGAAGTTGGAGGGCAAGGTCCGTCTTCACACTCAGCATGGCAAAAGTATGGCCTAGACTGTCATGGAGATCCTGACCGATACGACTGCGTTCATTTTCAGCCAAGAAAAGATTGAGCTTAGCATTTTGCTTTCTCTTTTCTTCTTTTATTTCCTCCGACACTCGAATCCGATAGAGACCAAAGGTAAAGGCATCCGAAAAGACAAAGGTCACCAAGAAAAACAGCAATTGCCAAGGACTAACATGATTGACCATATAAATCCCGGTTAAAATCAATGGCTGCAAGACAACAAAACTGACAAAACGCCAAGAGTGAAGAGAAATCTCATCCAGCTCATAAATGAGGAGGTTAGATAAGTAAAAGATAAACCATGTGAAACCCGAATTCAGCCAAACCGATGTATAAAAAATGTAGGCAATCATGGCCCACCAAGCCAGCCACTGCACAGTGCGGTTTTGACTTAATAAAATCGAATAAAAGGCTAGGACAAATAATAATGTCCAGAACAAGGTTAAAAGCGGGTACTCTCCACTGATGACACCCGCTATAGGAAAGATGATAAACACTGTTGAAATATGAAACATATAATGAGTGTTTTTTAATTTTTCCAACATAGATTTATTTTACCTCGATCCGTTTTTTCAGCTGGATTACCAGTACACCAAAGAAAACTGTATAACCTAGTACAACCAAGGCAGCAAGAACGTTAAACTCGTGGTGCTCCATATAAGTAGAGACAACCTGCATCAGTTGATAGGTTGGAGTCAGTTTTCCAATGGATTGGAGCCATTCTGGGAAGGAACTCAAAGGGAACCAGAGTCCACCTAGGACAGCCAAAGCGATATAGGCAATATTTCCAATCACCGTCATCAATTGAGCACTGGGAAGCAAACTCACCAAGACACCCATGCTGATAAAGACCACGCTTCCGACCAGCAACATAACTCCAATCACCAACCAATCAAGCCAAGGAAGAGTCACTCCACGGACAAAATGACCAACCGAAAAGACAACAATAATTGATAACAAGAAAGTCAGTAGGGTACTGAACAGTTTTGATACATAATATTCTACCATAGATACGGGAGAATGTTGAATCAATTTTTGCCAGTTGTTTGTCTTATCAGACTCGAGTGTGCTAGGGATGCTGAAAAAGGCGCTTGACATGATACTAAAGAGCGTCATGGCAAAAAGATAGGCTTGAAGAGCAATTTCTGGAATGTCTGAGCCTGACATCATACCAGAAAAAATAAGGTAAAACACACTTGGGAGTCCGATGGACAGCAAGTAGTAGACAGCTTGCCGTTTCATCAGAATGATTTCCACTTTCATGAGACTTGTCATATTTTTCATCGTCAATCTCCTTTAGTCTTGAGTCGTTTCGAAGATACTGTCTAAGAGAGTTCGATTCCGAACTTCAATTTCTTCGATCGTGCAACCCTGTTCTTGCAAGACTTTCCATACCTGGCTGGCTTCTTTGGTTGTGAAGGAAAGAGCATTTTGCTTGATTTCAATCTCTTGAACCATAGTCAGGGTACTGACAAAATCCTGATAAGTTAGAGGTACCGTAAAGTGTTTTTCTTGTTCTTCACCACGCATGGCATAAGGCGTCGTATCGCGAATCAATTCTCCCTTGTGGAGGACCAAAATGCGGTCAGCCGTATGCTCCACCTCTTCGATATAGTGAGAAGAATAGACAATGGTCACACCATTTTTCTTTAACTGATTGACAATTTCCCAAAAATGCTGACGTGTCGAGGTATCCATGGCAGCAGTTGGCTCGTCTAAAAATAGAATTTTCGGACGACCGATTAAAGCCAACACAAAAGAGAACAAACGTTTTTGCCCACCAGACAACTTGCCCGCTAGCTGATTTTTCTGCTTGTCTGAGAATCTCAGCAAGTCATCAATTTCTTTGTCTGAGAGACTGTCGGGATAAAGTGACTTGAAAAATGATAGAAGTTCTTTCACTTTCAAGCTTTGAACAACTGCATTTTCTTGAGGCAAGACAGAAATAAGCTGCTTTAATCGAGGATCTGTTGGTGCAAACCCTTGAATGGCTATCTGACCTGAGCTCATGAACTTGTCGCCCAAGAGGCAATCAATCAAGGTTGTTTTACCTGCTCCGTTAGGCCCGATCAAGGCGACACATTCACCATGGTGGATTTCAAAAGAGATGTTCCGCAAGATCTCCTTGTCTTTTATTTTCTTACTCAATTTCTCAACTTTAATCACAGTCATGAGATTCTCCTTTCAACCACTCCATTCCCATAGGGAAAACAACGAAAATCATAAATCCAAAACCCCAAGCACCACGAATGAATTGGCGAAGCAAGGTTTGGTCAAACCAACCAGTAAACATTTCCACTAACCATACCAAGAGTGACAGGCCGATAAAGAAATAGATGATTGTTTTTTTCATTCCTCAAACTCCTTTTTCACATCTCTGAATAATTTCAAACCTTCTCTGACAAGCCAAGACATCATTCCAAAGCCAGCAAAGAGCTCCCAAGGAAAATGATAGAAACCCTCATCCAATCCTGAAAACATGAGATAGGTCATAACTCCCGCTGCTACTAAACTCACTGCGATAATCATTTTATTTTTCATTTCTTCTTCCTCCAGTTTCTACTTCAATTATAGTCTTTTGAAGTTGGCGGAGCTAGATGCTTCTGTCACTGGGAAATATGACAAATGTCATAAAAAAAGAAAGTTGCAAAATCAACTTTCTTTTTAATCTATTAAATTTTTATTCCACACTGAAAAGATATGGGTAAACTGGTTGTTGTCCTTGGTGGATTTCGACTTCAACGTCTTCGAATTCTTCTGCGATTTCTTGGGCAATTTCATTGGCAAGTTCTTCGCTTCCGTCTTCACCGACATAGAAAGTCACGATTTCACTATCTTCGTTTAGCATGTGTTTCAATGTTTCAGTCAAGGTTTGGTGCATGTCAGGGTTTGACACAAGGATTTTGCCATCTACCATACCAAGATTGTCATTTTCATGAATTTCCAAGCCATCGATAGTTGTGTCGCGAACGGCAGTCGTTACACTACCGCTGATGACATCACCAAGGGCTGCAGTCATGCGTTCTTTGTTTTCTTCGATTGATTTGCTTGGATCAAAGGCAAGAAGACTGGTCAACCCTTGAGGAATTGTACGTGCTTCTACCACAACAGCTGGTTGTTCCAATACCTCTGCGGCAGATTGAGCTGCCATAAAGATATTTTTGTTGTTTGGCAAGAAGATGATGTTACGAGCATTAACTTGCTCAACAGCCTTGATAAAGTCCTCTGTTGAAGGATTCATCGTTTGACCACCTTCGATGACATAATCCACACCTTGAGCACGGAAGATATCTGCCAAGCCTTGACCAGCTACTACTGCGATAAGGGCATATTCCTTCTCTTCAGCTGGCTTGCTGACTTGTGCTGCTTCTTTTTCAACTTGTGCTTCGTGTTGGTTGCGCATGTTGTCCACTTTAACCTTGACCAAGCTACCATATTTAAGCCCTTCTTGCATAACAAGACCTGGATCTTCTGTATGGACGTGGACTTTGACGATTTCATCATCGTTGACAACAAGGAGCGAGTCCCCAAGTTCATTCAAGTAGTTACGGAATTCATCATAATCAAAATCTTTGGCATAAGTTGGACCTTGTTTGAGAGCAACCATAATCTCAGTACAGTAACCAAAAGTGATATCTTCTGTTGCCACATGACCTGCTACAGACTTGTGGTGCTCTGCATTAATCATTTCACTCATGTTGGCAGGAGTTGCTACAAAGTCCTCAGAAGCGCTGTATTCACCAGTGAGTGCTGAAAGGAAACCTTCATAGATGAAGACCAAACCTTGACCGCCTGAGTCTACCACACCAACCTCCTTAAGAACTGGAAGCATTTCCGGTGTCTTAGCTAGAGCTCTCTTAGCACCTTCCAAGGCCGCACGCATGACCTCAACAGCATCATCTGTCTCCTCAGCTTTTTTCTTGGCACCGATAGCTGCTCCACGAGAAACTGTCAAAATAGTTCCCTCAACTGGTTTCATAACCGCCTTGTAGGCTACTTCGACACCAGATTGGAAAGCAAGAGCCAAGTCTTGACCTGTTAATTCATCTTTATCTTTGATAGCTTGGGAGAATCCACGGAAAAGTTGAGACGTGATAACTCCTGAGTTTCCACGCGCACCCATCAAGAGCCCCTTAGCAAGAATGCTCGCTACTTCTCCAACTGTAGAAGCTGGCTTGTCTGCTACTTCTTTGGCACCATTCTCGATGGTCATTCCCATGTTTGTCCCAGTATCTCCATCTGGAACTGGAAAGACGTTTAATGAATTGACATATTCTGCTTGCTTATTCAAACGAGTTGATGCAGCCTGCACCATCTCTTGAAATAAGCTGGTAGTAATTTTTGACACGATTATTCTCCTACAACTTTGATATTTTGAATGTAGACATTCACAGTCTGAGCAGTGATTCCTAGTTGGTTTTCCAAACTAAAACGAACACGCTCTTGGATGTTTTTTGAGACTTCACTAATCTTTGTTCCGTAGCTCAAGACGGTATAAACATCAACTGCAATACTGCCATCCTCGGCTGCCTTCACGACAACACCTTTTGCATAATTTTCCTTACCAAGAAGGGCTTGGAAATTATCTTTGAGGGTATTTTTGCTAGCCATACCGACCACACCAAAAATCTCAGTTGCTGCACCACCTACAACGGTTGCAATCACTTCATCTGTCAGTTCGATTTGACCATCTTTTGTATTAATTTTTACAGTCATTTTTTTTACCTCAACTAGTTGATACTCTATTTTATCATATTTCAGCCCAAGTGTAAAAGCAGAATGCTGTATCGGCGGATATTTACTCTATTTTTCAAATGATTTTATCCATAGAGCAAAAGAAAAAGACCTAAGCGGTCTTTTCATCTTTATTAAACGCGTTCAACTTTACCTGATTTCAAAGCACGAGCTGAAGCCCAAACTTTTTTAGGTTTACCATCGATAAGAACAGTAACTTTTTGAAGGTTTGGTTTTACGGCACGTTTTGTTTGGTTCATCGCGTGTGAACGGTTGTTTCCTGATACAGTCTTACGACCTGTAAAGTAACATACTTTAGCCATTGTGTTTTCCTCCTATTAGATCTAATATAGCGGATGTGCTAGCACCACATACCGTACTATGTTATCACACTTTCTCTATTTTGGCAAGGAAATTAGGAGACTTTTTTTATTTAACGTAAACAACTCCAAGTTTACCAAAAGCGACTTCCCCACGGATAATCAAGGTTTTGTTTGTTGGGGCTACAGGAGCATCTGCCTTAGCTGCACCAAAGGAGGTTTCTACTTTCAAATCGACACGCCAGTGTTGTGGAACATAGACGGTTGCATTCCCGAAGGCCACTTCAATATTTAAAGTTGCAAAATCACCTAGCATCTCTGCATTATCATAGTAGATTTTAGCATCCCCAAAAGCGACTTCCACTTGGTCATCTACGAGATCTTGATCTTGCTTATAGAAGGTCCCGCTCCCAAAAGCGACTTCCTTATCCGTGACGACTGTTTTTTTCCCATTGTACCACCATTTTTTTTCATTCCAGAACTTACTTGAATGCGTCAGATAACCAACACCTAGCACTGCTAAGATACTAGCCCAAAACAAAGACTGGTTTGGAATAGGAAAAATGTTATAAAAATGATTCGCAATCATTAAGGCTACTAGAGCGGTAAAAACTGCTGATGTTAGATGACGACGAAGCAAAGCTTCAACTGATTGGTAAGCAAAAAAGGCGATACCAATCAAAGGCCATATCTTACCATCCAAAGAAGGAATGCCAAAATTTCCTTGCAGCAAGATCCAGGCTGCTAAAACCAATAAAACAATACCAAATGCTTTCTTTTTCATGTCTGTTACCTCATGTTTCTTAGATTTTCTTTTAGGAGGGATTGGTAATGTCGTGAGACATGAACCTCCTTGTGCGTCTGATAAAAGGAAAGGGTGCCCGTTCCTGAAAAGGACTTGTCCACTGAGTAAATCTGACGGATGTTTGCAATAGTTGACTTGGAAACTCGACTAAAATAGCGAGGCAAGATGGACTCCAACTCATAAAGTTTGAGACGTACTTCATAGGCTTCTTTTTGGGTATGGGCGTAGATCTTGCTACCATCCGTTTCAAAGAAGAGAATTTCTGAAAGGTCTAGGTAATATTCACCTGTCCCCTTGTAAAAAGTCAACCTCGGAGCCTTGGTTTCTTGCAAGAGTCGTTGCAAGTCAGCTATCTCATCTGTCAGGGCTGCAGCCTTGATGACAATCTCTGTCTCAGTTAATTCACTATCAATCTCGATTCGTAACTTCATCCTATCTCCTTTCTGCATCTACTATACCAAAGGCCAGAAGACTTTACAAGGGCAAAAAAGCAAGTGGTCACTTTTGACCCGTAAGTGGTTACGAGGCCAAGCCCACTTGCTTTGCTTTTTACAAAATAAAGAAGAGAATTCCCCAGAGGAGACCACAGACGTAGCCAACTAAAACATCCTTGGGATAATGAACGCCACCCAAGACTCGCACAAGACCGAGAAAAGCTGATGAGACCAATAAAACCAACCCCACAGGCAGATTTGCATGCAAGCAAGCCATGGAAATGATGGTTTTTACTTTCATTAGTTACGAAATAACACATATCAAAATCAGTTTGAGCAAAGAAACTTCTTTGCTCTTTTTATCTAAGTTTTAAAATTGGAGTAATTTAAATATAAAATTAAGTCAAAAAAAACATTTTATGATATTATAGTAAAGAACAAAAGAAATTTTGTGCAATTAATTTAGAAAAAGATAAAGAGGGATCTGATATGAAAAAACAAACTATTATTGTTGGGGCCGCAATCCTAGCTGCAACCACTGGAACGACTGTATTCGCAGAGGAAGCTGAACCAACTTCTGTAGCACAACCTACTAAAGCAACTGAAGCAGCTCCAACAGCAGAAAATGCTACTCCTATTCAGAAAGCAGAAAAAGAAGTTGCGAAAACTTCAAAAGATGTAACTAACGCTGAAACTTCTGCAAAAGAAACTTTCGATAAAGAAACTCAAGCTAAATCTGATCACGATAAAGCTACAGATGAAGTAAAAGCTGCTCAAGATGCAGTTAATAAAACTAACGAAAAATTAAAAAATGCTGAAGCTACTTTAGCTAAAGATAAAGAATTAACTCCAAAATTAGAAAAAGAATTACAATCTAATAAAGACGAAGTAACAAATACAGAGAATGAAATCTCTAATACAGAAAATCAATTAACAACAGCTAAAGAAAAACAAAAAACAGAAGAAGCTAAAATTCAACCGCAAGTTGATGCTTTGAATGAAGCAACTTCTTCTAAAGAAGTTGCTCAAGATAAAGTAAATTCTATTAAACAAGATTTGAAAACAAATCAAGCAAATGAAGCTACTTTAACTAAAGAAATCAATGATTTAACTTCTGCTAAAGAAGCTGCTAACCAAAATGTAACCAAAACAAAAACAGCTTTAGATAATGCTAAAACAGCTGATAAAACTCGTGCTAACAACATTGCTTCACAAAAAACAATTGTAGCGCAAGACCAAAGAAATAAAGATAATGCTATTGCAACAGAAAAAGCAAAAACTGCTGAAAAAGAAAAATTAGCTAATGACTTGACTTCTGCTAAGAATGCACTTGCTGACAACTTGGAAATTCCAGTAACAGATGCTTATATTTCTGCTCTTAAAGCTTACAAACAAAACGATTCAACTGCTAACAGTAATGCCGTAGAAAAAATTGCTAAAGAAATCCTTAACTCAAAAGAAGTTAAAGATGCAATGAAATTACTTAAAGAAAGTGACACACGTACTGTTGACCCAACCAACCTTACAACAGAACAATTAAAAGAATTAAATATCCGTATGTCTCAATTCATTGAAGATGTACGTACTAAATTCGGAACTTTCTCTCCAACTATGGTTCGTGTAAGTGAAGAATCAGTTAACTTATCTAAACTTATCGGTGAAACATATAAAAATGCTATCCGTAAATATGCTAACACTACAAATCCTACTGTATGGAACGCAGCTGAAATGGGTCACTTGAAAAGTAGCGAATCTGTTGGTGCTAACTTAGCAAAAGCTGGTTATAACACTACAGCTGCTCCAGTTCGTATGGAAACACTTGCTTATTCACTTGAAACAAATATGACAACAATGGGCGAATTGAAAGCTGAAGTTTATAATAGTATGATTCGTTGGTTGTATGATGATGAATTGAGTGATTGGGGCCACGCTCTTATCCAATCAGGCTTGATTTGGGATTATAAGAAAACAGAATTACAAACTTTCGTAGTTCAAGACGGAAGCTATGTAATGATTGGTGCTACTGAAACAAGCTTGAAAGAACAAGATAGCACATTGAAAACTAAAGAGTATGAAATTCCAGCAACAGATTACAGCAAAACGGTTACTCGTGTAAATTCTCTTGACAAACTAATTGAAACAAACAAAGCCGAATTGGCTCAAGCTACTAAGAATGTTAAATCAACGTCTGATAAGCTTGATGCTTCAACAAAAGAATTGAAACGTTTAGAAGCAATTGAAATTCAAACTCCTAAAGCACAAACTGCTTACGACAGTGCTGTTGCTAAACAAACTCAATTAGCAAACCAATTAACAGAAAAGAATAACAATCTTACTGCTGTTCAAAACAAAAGCAAAGAATTAAATATTGCTCTACCTGAAGCTGAATCTGATTTAACTAAAGCAACTGAAACTTACAACAAAGCGAAAGCTGAATATGATAAAGTAAGTGCTGATGTAGAACGTGCTAAAGCCGAAGTTAAACGAATTGAGGCTCAATTGAAAGCACTTAATGCTAAATTGACAGAAGCAAAAAATAAAGTTACTAACACTGAAAAATCTATTGCTGAAAACAACAAAGAAATTGAAACATTAACAAATTCTATTAAAGAATTAAAAGAACAACTTAAAGATCAAAAAACTATTCTTAAAGAAAAAGTAAAAGTTCAAAAAGAAAAAGAAGAGATCTACATGAAAGCTAAAGGGGTTGCTGATGTAGAACGTGCTAAAATCAATGAACTTAAATCTAAACATGAAGTTGCGGTTACTTATTTAGAATCATTGAAATCAGAAAAAGCTCGTGAAGTACAAAAACAAAGAAAACTTGAAAAATACAATAGAATGTTCGATAAAGTATTGTACGGAACAAATACTACAGCTAATCAAAATTCTAATCACACTCTACCAGTAACTAACTCTTCTAATGAATCAGTATTACCAAATACTGGTTCAATTGAACAATCATTCATGACATATTCAGCACTTATAAGTTTAGCTACTGCAGGTTATGCTTTGGCAAGAAAGAAAAAAGAAGACTAATCCATTCTGACAATTTAAAAAAGAGAAGACAAGTTTAGACAATATCATTAAGTTAAGAAATTCAAATACGATTCTGTATTGAATTGCACCCCAAAAGTTAGACAGAAAAAATCTAACTTTTGGGGTGTTTTATTATGCGACTATTAGTCCGTCTCGCTCCGCTAGGTGCGCGCGTCGAAGGTTATACCAAAAAACTCCAAACGCAATACAATAAGGGTGTTCAAGCCAATTGTAAAGCGAAAGGAGAAAAATATGGCACAAAAGGCTCATAGTTTATCGCACACAAAGTGGCACTGTAAGTATCACATTGTGTTCACCCCTAAGTATAGACGAAAAGTCATCTATAATCAATATCGGAGTAGTTTAGGCGAAATATTTCATCGCTTGTGTAGTTATAAAGGTATTGAAATTATCGAAGGCCATTTAATGCTAGATCATGTTCACATGTTGGTAAGCATTCCACCTAGAATTAGCGTTGCAAGTTTCATGGGATATTTAAAAGGTAAGAGTTCACTCATGATGTTTGACAAACACGCCAACCTCAAGTATAAGTTTGGGAATTGGCATTTCTGGGCGGAAGGTTATTATGTAAGTACGGTGGGACTCAATGAAGCCACAATTAAGAAATATATTCAAGATCAGGAAAAGCATGATATAGCACTAGATAAATTGAGTGTAAAAGAATATGAGAATCCCTTTAGGGATAGTGGTAAGTAATACAAAAGCCTCTTTGAGAGGTAAGTGACGAGTCAAGAGCAGTAAGGCTTGAACAAAGTGAAAGCCAGCATCTTTAGGCGCTGGCTGGTAATTTGGGCTTATAGCCCCGGTACAAACCACCCGTTAGACGGGTGGTTATGATTATGAAATTAACTTATATAGATAAGGTTCAGATCTATGAACTTAGAAAGCAAGGTCAAAGCTTCAAACAACTCTCAAAAAGATTTGATGTGGATGTTTCTGGTCTAAAGTGCATGGTGAAATTAATTGACCGTTATGGAATAGAAATCGTCAAAAAGGGGAAAAATCGTTACTATTCCCCTGAATTAAAGCAAGAAATGATTGATAAAGTCCTACTTGAAGATCTTTCACGAAAAAGAGTATCTTTAGATTATGCTCTACCCAAAATCGGTAAAATTGTTTACGCCATATGATTGTAACACCTTATCAAAAAAATCACTAGGTAAGGTGTTGGTTTTGTATAGAATTTTTACACTAAACTTTAATTCAAAAAAGACAATTTCCTTAGTTTGACTATGAAACTCAAACTATTTTTTATCAAATACCTTGATATGTGGGTGGTTGATTTCATCTATAGAGTAACATAAATCTCAAAAAATAGGGTGAAAAAAACTTTATTTGTGATGCAAAAAATAGAAGATAGGATAGAGGATCACTTTGATAACCTCAATCCTATCTCCTATTCAAATGGTTAGTTCACTAACTTATGACATTGAATCTACAGTATGCTCTTTTTAAAAGTTATTAGTCATATTTACGTTTAAGACCGATTACTCCTAGAGCATAAGTAATACCCGCCATAATCACACCTAACACATTTACTTCAGCACTAGTATTTGATCATACTTTCTTAGTTGAAGTAGGAGTGTTTGGAATTTCTTAAGCAGTTGCTTTTTGGTATTCTGCTTTAATGTCAGCAACTGGTTCTTCATTGGTTTTTTTACTTTTGCAATTTCTTGATTATTTCCTTCTTTTCAGCTATTTTCTTATCAAGTGTTTCTACTTGTTTAACTTCATCTGCATAAGTTGTTCCATAGTTCATTGCTAATGTTACTGCGACCATACCAAGAATATTCCCACAAATTCCATGTTGTTTGAATTTACGGATTGACCCATAAGTGGTTACGAGGCCAAGCCCACTTGCTTTGCTTCTTACAAAATAAAGAAAAGAATTCCCCAGAGAAGACCACAGGAGTAGCCAACTAGAACATCCTTAGGATAATGAACGCCACCTAAAACCCGCACAAGACCGAGAAAGGCTGATAAAGTCAATAGAACCAATCCTACAGGCAGATTTGCATGTAAACAAGCCATGGAAATGATGGTTGCTGAAAAGACATGGCGGCTGGGCATAGACTGTCCCGAGCTATCCTTTTCAAGTAGGGGACTGATGTTCCAAGTTTCATAGGGTCGCGGGTGATTGATTTTCTTACGAAACAGTGATAACATCACAAAGCCTGTTGCAGGGATAAGCACATAAATCCCAACTTGCTGACTAAGTCCTAGTTGCAGGTAAGTGGTGACTAGCAAGATCAGATAGACCAGGGGCATGGCGACTGTCATCAAACGATTGAAACTGCGTAACAGAAATAAAAGAGTGGGATGGCTGGTGAGTATGGAGCTGATATTTTGATACCATTCTTGATAATTTTTCATTTATTCTTCTCATTATCACTTTATTTTTGCCTCTAGGTGAGACGTTTGTCTTCTAGTATAGTGCAGAAAAAGAAGGCCGTCAAGCCTTCTTTTGATTTATTCTTCTGCTTCGTCTTCTGTAAATTGACTATTGTACAAGTCAGCGTAGAAGCCACCTTGCGCCATGAGTTCTTCATGATTGCCTTGTTCGATGATATTCCCATCTTTCATAACAAGAATCAAATCAGCATTTCGGATAGTAGACAAGCGGTGGGCAATGACAAAGGATGTGCGTCCTTCCATCAAACGGTCCATGGCTTTTTGAATCAGCTCCTCTGTACGTGTGTCGACTGAGGATGTCGCTTCATCCAAAATCAAGAGCGGTGCATCCTTGAGAAGGGCACGAGCAATGGTCAAGAGCTGTTTTTGTCCAACAGACAAGGTTACGGTGTCATCCAAAATAGTATCGTAACCATCTGGCAAAGTCATGATAAAGTGGTGGATTCCCACAGCCTTGCTAGCTTCCATCATTCGTTCATCACTGATGCCCGTTTGATTGTAGATGAGATTTTCTCGAATGGTTCCTTCAAAGAGCCAAGTATCTTGCAAGACCATTGAAAAGGCATCGTGTACTTCTGAGCGCTTCATATCCTTGGTATCGACACCATCGATACGGATACTTCCCTTATCAATCTCATAGAACTTCATCAAAAGATTGACAATGGTTGTCTTACCAGCTCCAGTCGGCCCAACGATAGCGACCTTCTGGCCTGCATGAGCTGTCGCAGAAAAGTCATGGATGATGGTGCGTTCTGGTGTATAACCAAAGGATACGCGATCAAAGATCACTTCTCCTCTCATGCCAGTCAATTGTCTTTCCTTATGGGATTCATCCTGCATCTCAGCTTCACCTAGAAATTCAAAGACACGTCCCATGGCCGCACTCGCTTGTTGTAAGCTCGTAATCCCTTGGGCAATCTGTGATAAGGGTTGGGAGAAGGTCCGTACGTAAACCATAAAGGCTACAATAATCCCTATAGTGATATGCCCTTCTAGAGCAAGCGCAGCCCCAACGATGATGACCAAAACATAGCTAAAATTCCCAACAAAGAACATGGCTGGCATCATGATACCAGAGATAAACTGAGATTTCCAGATGCTGTCGTGCAAGTTTTGGTTTAAACCTGCAAATCTCGCTTTGGAGGTGTCCACTGCGTTGTAGCTGGTCACTACATTGTGGCCAGAGTACATCTCTTCCACATAACCATTGACGGCTGCTAGATTATTTTGTTGGGCTTTAAAATAACCCTGTGACTTGGCCATAATTACTGAAACCGCCGCAAAACCAACAAACGTAGAAACAACCGTTACCAGAGCTAAAATCCAGTTCATACTAAACATGGTCACCAAAACAGCAATCAACAAGAAGCTGGCTGAGATAACTGTTCCGAGACTTTGGTTGAGAGATTGCGCCGCTGTATCCACATCATTGGTCACACGAGATAGAGTGTCCCCTTGCGAATGACGATCAAAATAGCCAAGGGGCAAACGATTGATCTTTTCAGCGATTGCTGTCCGCAAGCGTTTTGAAAAATGTTGGATACTTGTTGAAAAGATATAGGCCTGTGTATAGTTAAGGATAGCACCAAGTACATAGAGAATCACTAAAAAGCTAGCAATGTTTGATACAGCTACCAAGTTGATTTCTGTAGCCAAACCATCTGAAATCAAGTTAGTAATTTCTTTAATCTTAGTTGGCCCATAAACAGTAATGATGCTTGAAATGACTGCAGCCACAACTGCTATTAGAAGAGGGAGTTGGAGGCCTGCCATATAAGGTTTGCACTGTTTCCAGAACGACACTTTTTTATTTTCCATGTTCCAATTCCTCCTTCGATAGTTGTGAGTAGGCAATTTCTTGGTAGACTTCGTTGGTAGCTAGAAGTTCCTTGTGGGTGCCTTGTCCCACGACTTTTCCTTGATCCAATACTAAGATCAGGTCAGCATCCATAATGGTAGAAATCCGCTGCGCTACGATGAGCTTGGTCATGGATTTTGTTTTCTGAGCTAGCTCTTGGCGCAGGACACGATCTGTCTTGTAGTCCAAGGCTGAGAAAGAGTCATCAAAGATGAGAATCTCTGGTTTACGAGCCAAGGCACGCGCAATGGCCAAACGCTGTCTTTGACCTCCTGAGAAGTTGGTTCCGCCTTGGGCCACTTCTGATGCAAGTCCTGCTTCCTTATCCTCGATGAAGCTTTTAGACTGGGCCAATTCTAGAGCTTGCCACATAGCAGCTTCGCTTAGAGGAGTTTCTTTGCTCTTACCAAAGTCTAAGTTCTCCTTGACATCTCCAGAAAAGAGGACAGCTTTTTGTGGAATATAGCCGACCTTATTGCGCAAATCTTCCAAATCGTAATCTTGAACATTAACTCCGTCCACTAGGATTTCTCCATCTGAAACATCATAAAAACGTGGCAAGAGGTTGACAAGCGTAGATTTACCTGATCCAGTCGATCCGATGAAAGCCACGGTTTGACCCGCTTCTGCTTTGAAAGTGACATGTTCCACGACTGCTTCAGAGTTTTTAGAGTAGCGGAAAGTCACATCACGGAATTCCACTTGTCCTTGAACTGAAGGATCCGCTGTCTGTGCATGACTAGGATTTTCAATAGAAGAATGCAGATCCAATACTTGATTGATACGTCCTGCCGAAACCAAGGTACGAGGAAGAACGATAAAGAGTGCTCCCATGAGAAGGAATCCCATTACGACCTGCATAGCATAGGACATGAAGACCACCATATCACTAAAGAGTGGCAGACGTTCTGTCACACTTGCATCGTTGATGATATAGGCACCAATCCAGTAAATAGCTAAGGTCAAACCGCTGGAAATCGCCATCATAATAGGATTCATAATCGCCATCAAACGGTTGACAAAAAGGTTGAGACGAGTCACCTCATCGTTGGCTGCTTCAAATTTTTCATCTTGGTAATTCTCAGCATTATAAGCACGAACAACTCGAATCCCTGTCAAACTTTCACGGGTGATGCTATTGAGTTTATCTGTCAATTTTTGAATGACAGATTGTTTTGGAAAGGCTAGAGTAATGAGAACAGTGGTCATCAAGACATTGACAATGACGGCCACCACTACTGCCCAGAGCCAGTATTCCGACTTCCCAAGGATTTTTCCAATGGCCCAGATGGCCATGATAGGCCCACGAGTCACTACCTGTAAGCCCATAGTAAAGAGCATCTGAACCTGCGTAATATCATTGGTCGTTCGAGTTAAAAGACTGGGGATTGAAAAACGTTTGATTTCCGTTTGCGAAAAATCTAGAACACGATTAAAAATATCTCTTCGCAAGTGAGTCGTGTAAGACGCTGCAACACGAGAAGCAAAGAAACCAACTATAACAGATGAAAAGAAAGCCAATAAAGACAAACCAATCATCTTCGCAGCTGGTGACCAGAGTTCACCCAACTGCGTTCCAGACGTTCCCAGTAATTCTGTAATTTGCGAAATATAAGTCGGTACCTCTAACTCGAGATAGACCGAGAAACAAGTGAACAGAATCGTAAGGAGAATCATTCCCCACTCTTTTCCTGTAATACGTTTAGCGAGTTTCTTCATCTTCTCCTCCTATCTTCTCAACATTTTTTTGCAACTGACTGAGGACCTTTTCAAAGATTGCCAAGTTGGACTTTGAAACACCCTCTAGCAGACTCTGATCAATCCGATCAAAAAAAGCCTTAACTTCTTGCATCTGCGAACGCGATTTGTCGGTCAAACGAACAAATTTTGCTCGTTTATCACTTGGACTGGCCTCTAACTCCACCAAACCATTTTGCACCATACGCTTGACTAGATTACTGGCGACTGACTTGGTGATATTGAGTTCCTGCTCAATATCCTTGATTAACACCGCCTGTTCAGACTCCTCACGATAGTCTAAAAATCGTATGACTTGGCCCTGCGGTCCGCCCATAAATTCAATACCACAACGTTTAGCTTCTTTCTGTACCATCAGGTGAACCTGGTGCCCAAAGCGTTTAAACATCAACATTGGCTTGTCCATGATTGCTCCTTTCTTATCTTTTAAATAGTTCTCACAAGAACTATTTAAGTTTCCATGAGAACTATTCTATCACTTCCAGAAGAAATGTCAAGAAAAAAGTTTCCTTGAGAACTATTTTGGCACAAATTGACATTAGGCAATATTTTTTCTATAATAAGCACTAACTACCATGGATAGAAATCCATTCACTCGATGAAGGGAGAAAACTTTCAAATGAAACCAGAAGAACAAAAAGTTTTAGGGATTTTAGCAACTACTTTTGGAGCCATCGCACTTTTAGGATCTTGGATCCCGTTTATTAACTATCTGTCTTTTTTCATCGCTATTGTCGCTTTGATCTTGGGCATTATCGGCCTTATCGTCAACCTTAAAAAACGGAAAACGATGGCCATTATCGGAACATCCCTAGCAATTGCTTCTGTTGTACTTTTCTTTACGACCCAGGTACTGTACGCTAATGTCTACAAAGAGTTTGTCAGGGAGTTTAACCGTTCCTATAGAGAGGCAAGTTCCTCAATGGAACGCGAAGAAGAAAGCGACTTGACAGATGATAGCGCCTATTCCATCCCAGAGGAGGAAGAAGACGATAACTTCTCCTGGACCCAAGAACAGTTCAACGCCTTAATCGAAGGTGACCTTGACAACAAAGGAAAAGGTGGTACCAACTACAAGGATATTATCAAAAAACACGGACTACCAGACTCCGAATTTGACTCCACTATCGGAGGGTACGATACGAGAAAAATCACCTATATCTCCATTGGAGACAAGATCAAGACCGTTACCTTAACTTTTGCAAAACAGGACAATGGACAGCTCTTGCTCGTTCAAAAACATGCAGTCGGTCTAGGTCTAGAAAAAAGCAAGCAACAAAACGATTCTGAAACCAGAGTCTAAGTTCAAATATCAAAAAAACGAACAGCTAGTAAAACTGTTCGTTTTTCTATTAAAATCCATCTACGTTTGTGTAGATCTTTTGCACGTCTTCGTCGTCCTCAAGAACGCTGTAAAGTTTTTCAAAGGTTTCAAGGTCGTCACCTGACAATTCTACTTCTGACTGAGGAATCATTTCTAATTCTGTCACTTGGAATTCTTGGATACCTGACTCACGAAGGGCAACGATAGCTTTGTGAAGGTCTGTTGGAGCTGTGTAAACAGTGATTGTTCCTTCTTCTGCTTCTACATCATCCACATCAACATCTGCTTCGAGCAAAAGTTCAAAGATAGCATCTGCATCTTTACCTGCAAATACGATAACACCCTTGTTGTCAAAGAGATATGAAACCGAACCTGAAGCACCCATGTTCCCGCCGTTTTTACCAAAGGCAGCACGGACATTGGCTGCGGTACGGTTGACGTTTGAAGTCAAGGTATCAACGATTAACATAGAACCATTTGGTCCAAATCCTTCGTAACGTCCTTCTGTAAAGGTTTCGTCTGTGTTTCCTTTTGCTTTATCAATCGCTTTATCGATAACGTGTTTTGGCACTTGCGCTTGTTTAGCACGATCGATAACGAACTTCAAAGCAGTGTTTAATTCTGGATCTGGCTCTCCTTTTTTAGCTGCTACATAGATTTCTACACCAAATTTTGCATATACTTTAGAGTTAGCTCCATCTTTAGCCGTTTTCTTGGCTACGATATTGGCCCATTTACGTCCCATTAGGAATCTCCTTTTTTCACATTTTAATCTTTCTTATTATAACACAAGTTTTTTCGATTTTCACTAGAGGAAATGGATTTTGTTCAGCAAATCGAGCTAGGATTATCTTTAGCTGCCAAGATTGCCTTGCCTTCTTTTATCAGAGGATGGCGGAAAAGTGAAAAGTACAGTTGGGTGGTCATGGCAAGCCAGATAAGGGGTTCGCAAAGGATAACTCCCCTATACCCTGCCCAAGGGATAATCAAAACCACAAAAACGATTTTCCCGATTAGTTCTATAAAGCTGGAAACTAGAGGAAGGACTTTCTGCCCCAATCCCTGCAAGCAATTCCGATAGATCAGCAAAAGGCTCAAAATCGGATAAAAGACTGAACTGATTTGCAGGTAAAGACTACCATTTTCTACCAAGTAAGTATCTGTCGAACTGGCCAAGAAGGAAACCAAGCTAGGACTGGCAAAAAAGAGGAAAATACAAACAAAACCTGCCCAGGACATGCTCAAACGACTACCGATTCGAAGTCCTTGAACAATGCGGTCTAGTCGCTTAGCACCAAGATTCTGAGAGGCAAAGGTCGTCATAGCAGAAGAAATAGCGGTCATCGGAAGCAGAGCAAAGGCCATAATGCGACGCGCCGCCGTCTGGGCACTAATAATCACTGCTCCAAAAGTATTGACAGAAGACTGTAAAATCACACTACCAATAGACACAATCGAACTCATCAAACCCATGGCTAAACCTTGTTCTAAAAGATCCGTGTACAAGGCCTTGTTCCATTTAAAATGCTTGAGTTGAGGGAGCAGTTCTGGAACACTCTTACGGATATAATAAAAGCAGAGAACAGCTGATAATCCTTGCGAGATAATGGTAGCAAGCCCCGCAGATTGAACTCCCAGATGCAGTTGCGTGATAAAATAGAGATCCAGCACCACATTGACCAAGGCAGAAAAAATCAGAAATCCAAGAGCTGCTAGACTGTCTCCAATGGACCGCAACAAGCCTGCAAAGAGGTTATAAGCAAAGCTAACACCTACACAAGTCACAATCATAGAAATATATTGATAGGATTGAGGAAGGATTTCAGCAGGGGTATCTAAATATTGCAAGAGTGGATACAGACCGACAAAGCCCATCAGCATAACCAAAATACTGAGAAGCCCTCCTAAAATCCAGGTTGCCGCTACTGCTTCTTTAATTTTAGTGAAATTACGAGCTCCATAATAGCGGGCAATGACAATCCCCATCCCATTGCCAACACCAAGCGTAAAGCCTATAATCAAGTCAAAAATGGCAGTTGTCGCCCCTACTGCAGCCAAGGAATCTTGACCAAGAAAACGCCCAACAATCAAGACGTCTGCAGTATTATAAAGCTGTTGGAAAATATTAGACAGCAAGATTGGAAAGGCGAAGCTTAAAAGCGCAGGAAGAATAGGACCATGTATCAAGTCCACGGATCGTTTCTTATTCATAAAGCTATTATATCAGCTTTCTAGAAGAG
The DNA here is from genome assembly GCF_003942695.1 of Streptococcus mitis. Lineage (GTDB taxonomy): Bacteria > Bacillota > Bacilli > Lactobacillales > Streptococcaceae > Streptococcus > Streptococcus mitis_BD. Next base: position 18,847 of record NZ_RJNU01000001.1, on the reverse strand, counting down.
CGACAAGGATTGCTTGGCTTTCTTAAAATCAATTGCTTACAGAGAAACAATTTGCTATAATCAAGAAAAGGAGGTCACTTATGAGTTTGACCAGTCAATTAATAACCGATGTGTTTCCAGATCTTGATAAAGTTGAAAAGCTAAATAACGAAGCTTTCCCCGAGGAAGAACGGGTCCCTCTTTCTGAGTTTTTGCGCTATCAGGACCGAGATGACGCGCACTTTTTTGCCTTTTATAACGAAGAAGAGTTTGTTGGCTTTGCCTTCTCCATCTCCAATCAAAAAGCCTTCTATATAAGCTTTTTTGCCATCATGCCCCACCTGAGAAGCCACGGGTACGGAAAGGAAATCATCGAAAAGCTGACAGATTTTTACCAGCGAACCATGTTGCTGGAAGTCGAGCGATTAGATGAAGAATGCGATAATTTGGAGCAGAGAAAGGCTCGCATGGATTTCTATCGCCAAAATGGCTTTAAAACAGCCAATGCTTTCCTAGAGTACGATGATCTAAGTTTTGAAATCCTCTACCGTGGCGACCATTTTGACGAAGAAGCCTATCGCGACATCTTCCAAAAGTTACAGGATGAACATTATTTTGACTTTCACATCGAATATCGTCGTTTTAGTGATCATTAGTTCTTTCATCTGAAATAAACATAAAAAGTAGCAGTTCCTATCTGCTACTTTTTATGTTATTCTTCAATTTCGATTTCAAGTCCATCGCCTAGGTCAAGTGTCACTTCTTGGTTAGGTTCTAGATCCTCAACGACAGAAGTAGGAGTTGTTCCTTCTTCATCTTCAATCAAGCCATATTGAACACGGACTTGATGGTCAATCTCATCAAAGACTTCTGGGTGATCTGCCAAGTATTTCTTAGCATTTTCAGATCCTTGCCCGATTTTTTCACCCTTGTAAGAGTACCAAGCTCCTGCTTTTTGGATGATATCGAGATCACTTGCGATCTTCAAGAGTTCACCGGTCTTAGAAATCCCTTCTCCGTACATAATTTCAACAAAGGCTTCCTTGAATGGTGGAGCCACTTTGTTTTTCACGACCTTAATCTTGGTTTCCTTACCGACATTGGTATCTTTTTGGTCACCAGTTCCCTTGATTTGTGTGCTTCCACGAACATCCAAACGAACTGATGCGTAGAATTTCAGAGCACGTCCACCAGGAGTTGTTTCTGGATTTCCAAACATGACCCCAACTTTTTCACGCAATTGGTTGATAAAGATGGCAATTGTTTTGGTCTTATTGATAGAAGCTCCGAGTTTACGCATGGCTTGGCTCATCATACGAGCCTGTAAGCCGACGTGGCTGTCTCCAATGTCTCCATCGATTTCTGCACGAGGTACGAGAGCAGCAACTGAGTCGATAACGACAAGGTCAACTGCACCTGAGTCAATCAATTTTCCAGCAATTTCAAGACCTTGCTCCCCTGAGTCTGGTTGTGATAAGAGCAATTCGTCAATGTTCACACCAAGAGCTGCAGCATAGGCTGGGTCAAGGGCATGTTCTGCATCGATAAAGGCTGCGATACCACCTTCTTTTTGTGCTTGCGCGACAGCGTGAAGGGCAACCGTTGTCTTACCAGATGATTCTGGTCCGTAGATTTCGATGATACGTCCTTTAGGATAACCACCTGAACCAAGGGCAATGTCAAGAGCCAATGAGCCTGAACTCATGACTTGCACTTTTTGCTCTGCACGTTCACCCAAACGCATGATTGAACCTTTACCGAAGTCTTTCTCAATCAATTTAAGAGCATCGTTCAAGGCTTTTTCACGATCCGCTCCAAACTTTTTTGAAATTTCATCTAATTTTTTTGGTTTTTTCGCCATTCTATTCTCCTGTATTCTAATAGTCCTAAGACCTATTTACTATTATATCAAAAGTTAGTCACTTAATAAAGCCTTGCGAACTAGGTTAAAGGCATGCATGACCGCGATGTGACGTACATCTGCTCGACTCCGTCCTGCGATATTAGCCTTGATAACCTCTGTCCCTTTTGTATGTGCCAAGCCGATAAAGACCGTCCCAGCTGGATGACCCTCTAGGCTATCTGGCCCAGCCACACCCGTCAAACTAACTCCATAGTCAGACTGAGTCTTTAGCCGTGCCTGCTCTGCCATTTTTTTAGCCGTAAACTCTGAAACGACCCCGTGTTCTTTCAGCTCTTGCTCGGAAATATCCAGCATCTTAGACTTTTCTTCTAAACTGTATGTGACAAAACCGCCATTAAAAATGGCTGAAACGCCTGAAAAGTTCGCTAAAGTAGCCTGAAAAAGGCCTGCTGTTAAGCTCTCCGCTGCGGTAATGCTTTTCTTTCTCTTCTTAAGCTCTTCTACAACGACACTTGCTAGGCTGCTCTCCTCCCCATATCCATAACAGATGTCTCGCAGAGAAAGTTCCTCGAAAGTCTGGCGATCTAAGATTTGATTTTCCAAGGTGTCCAATGCTTGATCAGCCTTTTCTTGACTAACTGCTTTTGTGGACAAGCGTAAGGTCACTTCTCCCGTTTTGGCATAAGGTGCCAAGGTCGGATCAGTTTGATGGTCAATCAAATCCGCCAAAATGGTTACCAACTGACTCTCACCAATTCCAAAGAAACGGAGCACTCGTGAGTATAACTTGGTACCAGTCATTAACTTGGGTAAGAGTTGATTTAAGACCATGGGTTTCAACTCACTTGGCGGTCCTGGGAGGACCACGTAGGTCACGCCATCTACTTCCGATACCCCTCCTACCGCTAAGCCTGTCTCATTTGGCAGTGGAGTCGCCCCTTCTACAATTTGAGCTTGCCTCTCGTTATTGGGTGTCCGAGCATAGTCTGGCCTTTGAGCAAAAAAGACATCCAGTTTCTCTTGCGCTTGAGGGTCAAACACTAAGTTTTTTCCCAAAAATTTTGCCAATGTTTGTTTGGTCAAATCATCCTCTGTTGGCCCTAAGCCCCCTGTCAAAATGACTAGACTGCTACGCGAGCTCGCAATCTCTAGCAAGGACATGAGACGCGCTTCATTATCTCCGACAGCTGTTTGGAAGTAGACATCTACTCCAATTTCTGCTAGCTTTTCCGATAAAAACTGGGCGTTGGTATTGACGATCTGCCCTGTTAAAATTTCCGTTCCTACAGCAATGATTTCTGCTTTCATCTTTCCTCCTACCTATCTATTCGAATTTTTTTTGAAAAAATCGCAGGAAATTTCCCACGATTTGATTCTTTGTTTTATTCTATCTCTTCGTTTGAAGCATTTGTGGAAGGTGCTGTTCGACCATAAAGACTCTCATACAGAACAGCGTTAGTCTCCAACTCTGTAACATCTTCTCTCCCTAGGGAACGACGTAAGAGATTTTGCATTTCCAGCATATGCTCCATCGTTACGATTTGATAAGAGATTCCTTGCAACTCAGCATCTTCACCACGAAGTTGATGAGTTTCGATGTTTTTAAAGGAATCTTGGTAACCAAGTAGTTGTGGAATACTGGATGCAGACAAATCAACATTTGTCTGCATATTATCACTAAGCGCTTTTAAGATAGCTTGATAATGACTGATACTATTGAGGCTCAAGACCTTTTCCATAATCTTTTGAATGACTTCACGTTGACGTTTTTGGCGACCATAGTCTCCCTCAGGATCCTGATAACGCATCCGTGAATAGACCAGGGCTTCCTCACCATTCAAAGTTTGCTCACCGACTCCAATCGAGATTTTATTAAATTCTTCCTGATCAGCAATCGAAATCGGGAAACCGAGTGTGTTGTTGACTGTGATGCCCCCAACTGCATCAACTAGCTGTTGGAGTCCTTGCATGTTGACCATCACATAACGATCAATATGAATGTTCATCATTTTTTGAATGGTTGAAATAGCCAACTCTGCACCGCCATTGGCATAAGCAGCATTGAGTTTTGCTTCCTGAACTTGGCCATTTCCAGTTTCAATCTTGGCCAAAATATCCCGTTCCAAACTCATCATAGTGGTTTTCTTGGTTTTCGGATTGACTGTCAGAAGAATCATGGAGTCACTATTCCCCGCCCAAGGGTCTGTACGTTCTACATTTCCCGTATCTACCCCCATCAAAAGAATGGTCAAAGGCTCTGTCGCCTCAATCACGTTGGTTTCTTCACCAATTTTCTTATAAGTTTTTTTACTTAAGGTTTCAGTTCCTTGATAATAAATAGTATAGGCATAAGCACCCACACCTAAAACTGTTACTGCTAGAAAAGCTAATAGCATTCCGATTATTTTTTTTACCATCTTATCATTTATCTATCAGTCTACCCATCAGGTAAACGTCTAAAAATATCCCTTCTTCTAAATAGGCTCCTCTTTCTTGTAAGCCTTCTGTAACAAATCCAAATTTTGAATAGAGGTGGATAGCTGCCTCGTTGCGCTTTTGTACACTGAGCTGCAAACGACGCAGAACTCCACTGGTTTTAGCCCACTCAATTCCCTCTTCAAGGAGTATGCTTCCTAAGCCATGATTCCAAAACTTCCTTTGGATGACCAAAAAGACATCCCCAATGTGACGAATCCGTATACGTTGCTCCGCCGTGATGTTCAAAACACCTGCAATTTCATCATTCAGAAGAGCTAGGAGAGTGATTTGGTTATCTGAAGTCGCTTGCTTTTCAATAAAAAGAGCCATTTCAGATTCTGTCATCAGGATACCATTTTCATCCAGACTGGTGAAATCTGTCTCCTGTCCAACTAAATCCAAGAATGCAACCAAAGCAGCTGCATCATGAGCTTCAGCCTCACGAATACAAAGTTCATACTCCATCTTGAAGCTCCTTAATCAATTCCTCAGCACGAGGACCCTGAGCGGAAAAATAGAGGCGACGACCCTCAGCCTCTTTCAAGAGTTCCAACTCCAAGTAGGAATCTGGCAAATCCTCACCCAAAAGATGTCCCCACTCGATAACGGTCACACCACCACCAAAGAGAAACTCATCCAAGTCAATCGAATCAGCATCCCCCTCAATCCGATAGACATCCAAGTGGTAGAGCGGAAGGCGACCCTCATACTCTCTTACGATGGTGTAGGTTGGACTTTTGATCATCTGACGAATACCCAAGCCCTTGGCAAGACCCTTTGTAAAGGTTGTTTTACCAGCACCCAATTCTCCAGACAAGATCAAAACATCATTTTTTTGGAGCAAGGTTCCTAGGCGTTCTCCCAGATTGATCAGCTCTTCTTCATTTTTTGTGTACATGATACTATTATACCAAAAAGTTTTCTTTTGTGTGAATTTTCTTTACAAATTTACTATAACAATTTTGGTAAAATAAGGGATTTTTATTGATAGAAAAGTGTTTTTAAAAAAATATACACATGGCGCTAACAAGTAAAATATCTCGGATTACATGCCCGTAAAAGGAAAATTCTCTTCTCATAGATTTTGGAAATAAAAATCGAGCAAAAATGAATCCCAAACCAACATAAAAAACAATAGATAAAACCGTCATTGGATTTCTTAAGAACAACAAGGTTGCGAGAACTGTCAGGATAACTGTTTTTTTCTTATTGAGAGTGGTTTTCAAATCTCGACTGTACTTCTCAAATGGTAAAAAGACAAGTAAATCAATGCCAAACAAGAAAAAGAAGGAAGGCAAGAAAAGATCTACCAACTCTTTCTGAAAAGCTGTCTGTGTTAAAATAGTCTCCGACAACACCAGACAGACGCCTACTAGGTTTAAAACCAACAAGATACTATAAAATAGTTTCACTTTTTTCTGACTATTTATAATGCTATGAACATCCTGATCTCGAGTATAAAAGAAATTCATCCCTGCGCACAGACCTGATGCCAATACGATAAACACTAGAAAATAGGTGCTTGATTGCTTTAAGGTTAAGATGGATCCCTTCCACAGTAAACAGCTACTCAGACTAATCTGGATCAAAGCCAGTAACAATAAGATGCGAATTGATTTTATCATTTTCAGTTCTCCCTTCGTATACATGATTATACTCTGCGAGAAAGATAAAATCCCTCCCCTCTTCTCAAGTGTCCTGTTTTAACGCTCAACTGACAAAAATGAAAAATAGTTGAAGCGATTTGAGAGATATTGCGTCGTGCTCACCTAACCCCAATAGGCAGAAGTGTAAAACAAAGAGAACCCAAAGGTTCTCTTGTTTGCTTTTATTCTACTGTTTCTTCAACTTGGATTTCCACAGTTTCATCTACTGGAGCGTTTTCTGCCTCTTCTTGTTCTGGAGCCAGATATTCTGCTTCATTGATGGCTTGTGGTTCAAGGTTACGGTAGCGAGCCATACCAGTACCAGCTGGGATGATCTTACCGATGATAACATTTTCCTTGAGTCCAAGGAGATGGTCTTTCTTACCACGGATGGCTGCATCTGTAAGGACACGAGTTGTTTCCTGGAAGGAAGCCGCTGACAAGAAACTGTTGGTTTCAAGTGAGGCTTTGGTAATTCCCATAAGAACTGGGCGACCAGTCGCTGGGACTCCACCTGCGATAAGAACATCTTTGTTGGCATCTGTAAAGTCGTTGATGTCCATGAGAGTACCCATGAGGAGGTCTGTGTCACCTGGATCCATGACACGAACTTTACGGATCATTTGACGAACCATTACCTCGATGTGTTTGTCACCGATTTCTACCCCTTGGCTACGGTAAACTTTTTGTACTTCACCGAGAAGGTAAGTTTCAACTGACAAGACATCACGAACAGCAAGGAGACGTTTTGGTTGGATAGAACCTTCTGTCAATGCCGCACCGCGAGAGACTTGGTCTCCAACTTCGACACGCATACGGGCTGTAAATGGAACCACGTATTCGCCTTCGCCAGTTTCACCCTTAACAAAGACTTTCTTGGTACGAGTTGAAGCATCTTCTTCGATGGCTGTAACCTCACCCTTGACTTCAGTGATGACCGCTTCCCCTTTAGGATTGCGGGCTTCAAAGATTTCTTGGACACGAGGAAGACCCTGAGTGATATCGGTATTTGAGGCAACCCCACCCGTGTGGAAGGTACGCATTGTAAGCTGTGTACCAGGTTCCCCGATAGATTGGGCAGCGATTGTACCAACTGCTTCACCAACTTCAACCGCATCACCAGTCGCCAAGTTGATACCGTAACAGTGACGGCAGACACCATGACGAGTGTTACATGTAAATACAGAGCGGATAGTAACTTCTTCCACACCAGCATTGACAATTTCACGCGCCTTGTCTTCTGTAATCAACTCATTTGGACCGATGATCACTGCACCAGTTTCTGGATGTTTAACAGTTTTCTTAGTATAACGACCATTGAGACGTTCTTCGAGAGACTCGATCATCTCTTTTCCTTCTGCGATAGAACGAATCAAGAGACCACGGTCTGTTCCACAGTCGTCCTCACGGATGATAACGTCTTGGGCAACGTCAACCAAACGACGAGTCAAGTAACCTGAGTCGGCTGTCTTAAGGGCCGTATCGGTCATACCCTTACGGGCACCGTGAGTTGAGAAGAACATTTCGAGTACTGACAAACCTTCGCGGAAGTTTGAAAGGATTGGCAATTCCATGATACGTCCGTTCGGAGCGGCCATCAGACCACGCATACCGGCAAGCTGTGAGAAGTTTGAGATGTTACCACGGGCTCCAGAGTCCATCATCATAACGATTGGGTTCTTAGGATCTTGGTTGGCAACCAAGCGTTTCTCCAATTTTTCACGGGCTGCACGCCATTCAGCGGTAACAGCATTGTAGCGCTCGTCGTCCGTAATCATACCACGACGGAATTGTTTGGTGATTTGTTCTACACGTTTGTGTGATTCTTCGATGATTTCAGCCTTGTCTTCAACGACTGGGATATCAGCGATACCCACTGTCAAACCTGCAAGAGTTGAGTGGTGGTAGCCGAGGTTCTTCATACGGTCAAGTAGGGCAGATGTTTCTGTCGTACGGAAACGTTTGAAGATTTCAGCAATGATATTTCCAAGGTTTTTCTTCTTGAATGGTGGGTTGAGTTCAAGGCCATCGATAGCTTCCTTGATATTTCCACCTAGTGGCAAGAAGTACTTAGCTGGAACACCTTCTGTTAAGTTGGCATTTGTTGGTTCTTGCAAGTAAGGTAGTCCTTCTGGCATGATGTCATTGAAGAGGATTTTACCAACTGTTGTCAGCAAGACCTTGTGTTTTTGCTCTTCAGTCCATGGTTTGTTAAGGCTATCTGTTGCGATACCAACACGTGAGTGGAGGTGAACATAACCATTACGGTAAGCCATAACAGCTTCGTCACGGTCTTTGAAGACCATTCCTTCACCTTCACGACCAGCTTCTTCCATGGTCAAGTAATAGTTACCCAAAACCATGTCCTGAGATGGAGTAACAACTGGTTTACCATCTTTCGGGTTCAAGATATGCTCAGCAGCCAACATCAAGATACGAGCTTCTGCTTGAGCTTCTTCTGAAAGCGGTACGTGGATGGCCATTTGGTCCCCGTCAAAGTCGGCATTGTAGGCTTCACAGACAAGTGGGTGCAAGCGAAGGGCCTTACCATCAATCAAGACTGGCTCGAAGGCTTGGATACCCAAACGGTGAAGGGTCGGTGCGCGGTTCAAAAGTACTGGGTGCTCTTTGATAACTTCTTCGAGGATATCCCAGATACGTTCATCTCCACGTTCTACCAAGCGTTTAGCCGCTTTAACGTTTTGAACGATATCGCGCGCAACGATTTCACGCATAACGAATGGTTTAAAGAGCTCGATTGCCATTTCACGTGGCACACCACATTGGTACATCTTAAGAGTTGGACCAACGGCGATAACGGAACGTCCTGAAAAGTCAACACGTTTACCGAGCAAGTTTTGACGGAAGCGTCCTTGTTTCCCTTTGAGCATGTGGCTCAATGATTTAAGTGGACGGCTACCTGGCCCTGTGATCGGACGACCACGACGACCGTTGTCAATCAAAGCGTCAACCGCTTCTTGAAGCATACGCTTCTCATTTTGAACGATGATACCAGGTGCATTCAACTCAAGCAAACGAGCCAAACGGTTGTTACGGTTGATAACACGACGGTAAAGGTCGTTCAAGTCAGATGAGGCAAAACGGCCACCATCCAACTGCAACATCGGACGAAGGTCTGGTGGAATAACTGGAAGGATGTTGAGAATCATCCATTCAGGTTTGTTTCCAGACTTGTAAAAGGCATCCAAAACATCCAAACGACGGATGGCTTTGACACGTTTTTGTCCAGTAGCTGTTTTCAACTCTTCTTTGAGTTCAGCAATTTCTTTTTCAAGATCTACTTGTTTCAAGAGGTCTTGGATGGCTTCGGCACCCATCTTGGCAACGAATGATCCATAACCATACTCACGCAGGCGCTCACGGTATTCGCGCTCTGTCATGATAGACTTGTGCTCAAGTGGTGTATCCTTCGGATCAATCACCACATAAGCCGCAAAGTAGATAACTTCCTCGAGGGCACGAGGGCTCATATCAAGGGTCAAGCCCATACGGCTTGGAATCCCCTTGAAATACCAGATGTGAGATACAGGAGCTTTCAACTCAATGTGCCCCATACGCTCACGACGAACTTTTGTACGCGTTACTTCAACCCCACAGCGGTCACAAACAATCCCTCTGTAACGAATGCGTTTGTACTTACCACAAGCACATTCCCAGTCTTTTGTAGGACCAAAGATGACTTCGTCAAAGAGTCCTTCACGTTCTGGTTTCAACGTACGGTAATTGATTGTTTCAGGTTTTTTGACTTCTCCATAAGACCATGAACGGACTTTGCTTGGAGAAGCTAGGGTGATTTGCATACTTTTAAAACGATTTACATCAACCACTATTTCTTCCCTTTCTATTCTAAGTGAACTGCTTATTCTTGGTCAGCAGCTTCTTCTGTTGCTTCCGCTTTTGCAGTTTCTTCAGCTTCAAATGCTGCTTTTGCATCTTGGGCTGCTTTTTCGCGGGCTTTTTCAAGGTCATCTACGTGGATGACATCTTCGTCCATTCCTTCATCCAAGTCACGAAGTTCCACTTCTTGATCATCTTCGTCAAGGACACGCATGTCAAGACCAAGAGATTGCAATTCTTTCACAAGAACTCGGAAGGATTCTGGAACACCTGGCTTTGGAATTGGTTTTCCTTTTGTAATAGCTTCATAAGCTTTCAAACGTCCGTTGATATCGTCAGACTTGTAAGTCAAGATTTCTTGAAGGACATTTGACGCACCGTAGGCTTCAAGAGCCCAAACCTCCATCTCACCGAAACGTTGTCCACCAAACTGAGCTTTACCTCCGAGTGGTTGTTGGGTAACGGTTGAGTATGGTCCGACTGAACGAGCGTGCAATTTATCATCAACCATGTGGTGGAGTTTGATCATGTACATAACACCAACTGATACACGGTTGTCAAATGGCTCACCAGTACGTCCATCGTAAAGGATTGTCTTAGCATCGCTGTCCATACCTGCTTCTTTAACAGTGTCCCAAAGGTCTTCAGAACTTGCTCCGTCAAAGACTGGTGTTGCAATGTGGATACCAAGAGTACGGGCTGCCATACCAAGGTGGAGTTCCATAACCTGACCGATATTCATACGTGATGGCACCCCAAGTGGGTTCAACATGATATCGACTGGAGTTCCGTCTGGAAGGTAAGGCATGTCTTCTACAGGAACGATACGAGAGACAACCCCTTTGTTTCCGTGACGTCCGGCCATCTTATCTCCGACCTTGATCTTACGTTTTTGAGCGATGTAGACGCGAACCAGCATGTTAACACCTGATTGCAACTCATCTCCATTTGCACGTGTAAAGATCTTAACATCACGAACGACACCATCGGCACCGTGAGGTACTCGAAGAGAAGTATCACGCACTTCACGAGACTTGTCTCCGAAGATAGCGTGCAAGAGACGTTCTTCAGCTGAAAGGTCTTTTTCACCCTTAGGTGTTACTTTACCGACAAGGATGTCCCCTTCTTTAACCTCAGCACCGATACGGATAATGCCCATTTCGTCAAGGTCTTTAAGAGCATCTTCACCAACGTTTGGAATTTCACGAGTAATTTCTTCAGGCCCAAGCTTTGTATCGCGGGTTTCTGATTCGTATTCTTCGAGGTGGACAGATGTGTAGACATCGTCTTTGACCAAGCGTTCGCTCATGATAACAGCATCCTCGAAGTTGTAACCTTCCCATGTCATGTAGGCAACGATTGGGTTTTGTCCAAGCGCCATTTCCCCTTTTTCCATAGAAGGTCCGTCAGCGATAAAATCGCCTTTTTCAACGACATCGCCAACTTTAACGAGAGTGCGTTGGTTGTAGGCAGTACCTGAGTTTGAACGACGGAATTTTTGGATGTGGTAAACATCTAGCGAACCATCTTCACGGCGAACTTCTACCTTATCAGCATCTGCATATGTAACTTTACCATCATACTGAGCAATAACAGCAGCACCAGAGTCATGAGCTGCTTGGTATTCCATACCAGTACCAACGTAAGGTGCTTTGGGGTCAATCAAAGGCACAGCCTGACGTTGCATGTTGGCACCCATGAGGGCACGGTTGGAGTCATCGTTTTCCAAGAAAGGAATACATGCTGTCGCAACGGCAACTACCTGTTTTGGTGACACATCCATGTAATCAACGACTTCTGCTGGGTACTCCTGGTTGACCCCTTGGTGACGTCCCATGACAACTTTCTCAGCAAAAGTACCGTCTTCGTTGAGGCGAGAGTTAGCCTGCGCTACAGTAAATTCATCTTCTTCATCGGCTGTCAACCAAACGATTTCGTTTGTGACTACACCTGTTTCACGGTCAACCTTACGGTATGGAGTTTGAACAAATCCATACTTATTCAAGTGTCCGTAAGATGACAAGTTATTGATCAAACCGATATTAGGTCCTTCAGGTGTCTCGATTGGACACATACGACCATAGTGAGTATAGTGCACGTCACGAACTTCATATCCAGCACGGTCACGTGTCAAACCACCAGGTCCTAAGGCTGACAAACGACGTTTGTGAGACAACTCAGAAAGCGGGTTGTGTTGGTCCATGAACTGTGACAACTGTGATGAACCAAAGAATTCTTTAACCGCAGCTGTGACAGGACGGATATTGATGATTTGTTGTGGTGTTAAAACTTCATTGTCCTGAACAGACATACGTTCACGGACATTACGTTCCATACGAGAAAGCCCAAGACGTACTTGGTTTGCAAGCAATTCACCAACTGCACGGATACGACGGTTCCCAAGGTGGTCGATATCATCCACACGTCCGATACCTTCTGCCAAGTTAAGGAAGTAGCTCATCTCTGCAAGGATATCCGCAGGAGTTACAACACGAACCTTGTCGTCTGGATTGGCATTTCCGATGATGGTTACAACACGGTCTGGGTCTGTTGGGGCAACAACCTTGAATTTTTGAAGCACAACTGGTTCTGTCAGAACAGCTGCATCGTTTGGAATATAAACAATCTTGTTCAAGTCGCCATCCAAGTGACTCTCGATACTTTCAATCACGCTACGAGTCATAACGGTACCAGCTTCTACCAAGATTTCACCAGTTTCAGGGTCTACCAATGGCTCCGCAATGGTTTGGTTGAGCAAGCGTGTTTTAACGTTGAGTTTTTTATTGATCTTGTAACGACCAACGGCTGCTAAGTCATAGCGGCGTGGGTCGAAGAAACGTGCCACAAGCAAGCTACGTGAGCTCTCAGCAGTCTTAGGCTCACCTGGACGAAGGCGTTCGTAGATTTCTTTCAAGGCTTCATCTGTACGAGAGTCCATTGGATTCTTGTGGATATCTTTTTCAACAGTATTGCGAACCAATTCGCTATCACCAAAGATATCAAAGATTTCATCATCACCTGAGAAACCAAGCGCACGAACCAAGGTCGTAAATGGAATCTTACGAGTACGGTCGATACGAGTATAAGCGATGTCTTTTGAGTCGCTTTCAAGTTCCAACCAAGCTCCACGGTTAGGGATAACAGTTGAGCCGTAACCCACTTTACCGTTCTTGTCTACTTTGTCATTAAAGTAAACACCTGGTGAGCGGACCAACTGAGAAACGATAATACGTTCACCACCATTGATGATGAAAGTACCCATTTCGGTCATGATTGGGAAATCACCAAAGAAGACTTCTTGGGTCTTGATTTCGCCTGTTTCTTTATTGATCAAGCGGAAGGTTACGAAAATTGGTGCTGAGTAGCTAGCATCGTGGATACGTGCTTCTTCGAGCGTGTATTTTGGTTCCTTGATTTCATAGCCAACAAATTCCAACTCCATTGTGTCTGTGAAGTTTGAAATTGGCAATACATCTTCAAATACTTCCTTAAGACCGTGATCTAGGAAATCTTTGAATGAATCCGTTTGAATTTCAATCAAATTTGGTAAGTCAAGAACTTCTTTGATTCTTGAAAAACTACGACGGGTACGATGTTTCCCGTATTGAACGTCATGTCCTGCCAAGATGATTCTCCTTTGTAAATAAGTTCCAAGCCTTATCAATCAGGCTTTTCTAATCGTCATATGGTTATAAAAAACCTTATCACCATGTCCCTTCGATGAATTTTCAGAATCTTTAAATCTTTGTTACAAGTACTCGAAAACCTGAAAAAAAGCACAAAAAGAGCAGCTAAATCCGACTTTTTCAGAAGATTTAACTGCTGTGAGTCTTGTCTGGACAATATTTCAGACAAAACCTACGACAAATGATTATTCATATTATACCTTATTTAGCTAGATTTTTCAAGATTTTTTTACTATTTTTTAAACAATCTTTTCCTATATATTATTTTAAAATTTCAAGAGAATGAAACATTATATTTTCTCTCAAAAATTAGGAAAACGCTTGCACTAATGTTTACCTCGTGCTATACTGATAAGGAACAACTACACAAGGAGAATTGTGATGAAAAAGATCCCATCTCAAACTGAGAAAAAAATGATTTACGGTATCCGTTCTTTGAAAAACGGAACTGGTTCTGTCCTTATTGGTGCCAGCATTGTCTTGCTTTCTGCTGCAATGCCAACTATTTCGGCTAATGAAAACCTTCCTCAAACTCAGGAAAATACCAGCGCTGTGACCAAAGCCCCTACTGAGACTGAAACTAGTCAAACTCAAAATCAAACGACTGTTTCTGAACAAAAGAATGCAAACGCTTCCCTCAATTCTAAAAAAGAAGCACCCGCAACTGAAGCTGCTCTAGCATCCGAAACACCTAAAACAGAAGATGCGACTACAAGCCAGGCTAACAGCAAAGAAGAGAAAGTAGATGCCAGCACTTCGGCGCCAACTTCAGATAAAAAACCACAAACTGATACATCCTATGAAGAACCCATCGCAGACAACCACTTCCGCATCCATGTAAAAAAACTCCCTGAAGAAAACAAAGATTCTCAAGGTCTTTGGACTTGGGACGATGTTGAAAAGCCGTCTGAGAACTGGCCCAATGGAGCCAAGTCCTTCAAGGATGCCAAGCAAGATGACTACGGATATTATCTAGATGTCAAACTCAAAAATGAACAAGCCAAGAAAGTCAGCTTCCTTATCAACAATACCAAGGGGGATAACCTGACGGGGGACCGTTCTGTAGAGCGCCTCTCTCCCAAAATGAACGAGGCCTGGCTAGATGAAAACTACAAGGTATACAACTACCGTCCTCAGCCAGCAGGAACTGTCCGTGTCAACTACTATCGCACCGATGGCAACTATGACAAAAAATCTCTTTGGTATTGGGGCGATGTCAAGAACCCAAGCAGTGGAGAATGGCCTGACGGTACTGACTTTACCGCAACTGGAAAATATGGCCGTTACATTGATATCCCACTCAATGAAGCTGCGAGAGAATTTGGATTTTTATTACTAGACGAAAGCAAGAAAGGCGATGATGTGAAAATCCGAAAAGAAGATTATAAATTTACTGATCTAAAAAATCACAGTCAAATCTTCCTCAAAGATGATGACGAAACCATTTACACTAACCCCTACTATGTGCACGATATCCGCATGACTGGAGCCCAACATGTGGCTAAATCTCGTATCGAAAGCAGCTTTTCTACCCTAGTTGGAGCTAAGAAAGACGATATCCTCAAACACTCCAGCATCACTGATTACCAAGGGAATAAAGTAGCTATCACAGACGTGGAAGTGGATGAGGCAGGTAAAAAAGTGACCTACATCGGCGACTTCTCTGACACCCAACACCCGTACACTGTCAGCTACAATTCAGACCGATTTACTACACGGTCAAGCTGGCGCCTCAAGGATGAATCCTACAGTTACGATGGTCCACTCGGCGCAACTCTAAAAGAAGATGGCAAGCGTGTTGACCTCACCCTCTGGTCTCCAAGTGCTGATAAGGTTTCCGTTGTCGTATATGACAAGAAAGATCCTGAAAAAGTAGTCGGAACTGTCGCCCTTGAAAAAGGAGAAAAAGGCACCTGGAAACAAACTCTGGATGCAAACTCTGGTCTCGGTATCAGCAACTACACTGGCTACTACTACCACTACCAAATCGAGCGCCAAGGTAAAACCGTTCTCGTTCTTGACCCTTATGCCAAATCATTAGCGGCTTGGAATAGTGACCTAGCAAAAACAGATGCCGCTCATAAAGTCGCTAAGGCTGCCTTTGTCGATCCAGCGAAGTTAGGTCCACAAGACTTGACCTATGGAAAGATTCGTAACTTCAAATCGCGTGAAGATGCCGTTATCTATGAGGCTCATGTGCGTGACTTCACTTCGGATCCTGCCATCGCAAAAGACTTGACCAAGCCATTCGGTACCTTCGAAGCCTTTATCGAAAAACTAGACTATCTCAAAGACTTGGGTGTGACTCATATCCAACTCCTTCCAGTCTTGTCTTACTACTTTGTCAATGAATTGAAAAACCATGAACGTTTATCTGCCTACGCTTCAAGCAACAGCAACTACAACTGGGGATATGACCCTCAAAACTACTTCTCCTTGACTGGTATGTACTCAAGCGATCCTAAGGATCCAGAAAAACGTATCGCAGAATTTAAAAACCTCATCAACGAAATCCACAAACGTGGCATGGGGGCCATCTTGGATGTGGTCTACAACCATACTGCAAATGTTGACATTTTTGAGGATATTGAGCCAAACTACTATCACTTTATGGACGCAGACGGAACTCCACGTACTAGCTTTGGTGGCGGTCGTTTGGGAACAACCCACTACATGTCTAAACGCGTCTTGGTAGACTCCATCAAGTATCTGGTTGAAACTTACAAAGTAGATGGTTTCCGCTTTGATATGATGGGTGACCACGATGCGGCTTCAATCGAAGAAGCTTACAAGGCTGCACGCGCCCTCAATCCAAACCTTATCATGCTAGGTGAAGGCTGGAGAACCTATACTGGCGATGAAAATACGCCTGTACAACCTGCTGACCAAGATTGGATGAAGAAAACAGATACTGTCGCTGTCTTTTCAGACGACATCCGCAACAACCTCAAGTCTGGCTATCCAAACGAAGGTCAACCTTCCTTTATCACAGGTGGCAAACGAGATATCAATACCATCTTTAAAAATCTCATTGCCCAACCAACTAACTTTGAAGCTGACAATCCTGGAGATGTTATCCAATATATCGCAGCCCATGATAACTTGACACTCTTTGACATCATTGCCCAGTCTATCAAAAAAGACCCAAGCAAGGCTGAGAACTACGCTGAAATCCATCGCCGTTTGCGACTTGGAAACCTCATGATCTTGACTGCTCAAGGGACTCCGTTTATCCACTCTGGTCAGGAATACGGACGCACCAAACAATTCCTAGACCCAGCCTATAAGACTCCTGTTCCAGAAGATAAGGCTCCACACAAATCTCACTTATTGCGTGATAAGGACGGCAAGCCGTTTGTCTATCCTTACTTTATCCATGACTCTTACGACTCTAGTGATGCTGTCAACAAGTTTGATTGGACCAAGGCTACCGATAGCAAAGCATATTCTGAAAATGTCAAGAGCCGTGACTACATGAAAGGATTGATCGCTCTTCGTCAGTCTACGGACGCCTTCCGACTCAAGAGTCTTCAAGATATCAAAGACCGTGTCCACCTCATCACTGTCCCAGGCCAAAATGGCGTTGAAAAAGAAGACGTGGTCATCGGCTACCAAATCACTGCTCCAAATGGAGATGTCTACGCAGTCTTTGTCAATGCAGATGATAAGGTTCGCGAATTCAACTTGGGAACTGCTTTTGCTCACTTAAGAAAGGCCGAAGTTCTCGCAGATGAAAACCAAGCAGGACCAGTAGGAATTGCCAACCCTCAAGGTCTCGAATGGACTGAAAAAGGCTTGAAATTAAATGCCCTCACTGCTGTCGTTCTCCGCTTATCTCAAGGTGGTGCCATTGTCGCTCCAGCTGTGGAAGAAAAACCTGAATTTGATCTTTCTAGCTTAGATGTTGAACCAGAACAAGGCCGAGCTCAAAACCTAGCCGCCAATCCTGAAACTCAAGAAACTGCTGCAGAGGCTCACTCTCAGAACCTCCTTCCAAACACAGGAACTGAGAGCAAATCCCTCCTTGCCCTTGCTGGATTCAGTATCCTTGCCCTTCTCGGACTTGGATGGTTGATAAAAAACAAGAAAAAGAAATAACACTCAATGAAAATCAAAGAGTAAACTAGAAAGCTAGCCGCAGGCTGCTCAAAGCACAGCTTTGAGGTTGTGGATAGAACTGACGGAGTCAGCGTCATATACCTACGACAAGGCGAAGCTGATGTGGTTTAAAGAGATTTTCGAAGAGTATAACCTAGCCCTCCTATAGAGAAAACACCTCATGATTAGAAAAATCTTCTAGTCATGGGGTGTTGTTTGCAGGCTCTATAATATTTGTAGTGGGTAAATCCCCTATGGATATTATGGAGCCTATTTTGTTGTAGAAAAAAAGTCCCATATGACCTATAATGAAAAGCGACTAAACAACTCATTAGAAAGATTCATATGGAACCATTACATTTTATCATAAAACTACTCGATATTAAAGACCCTAATATCCAGATTCTAGATATCATCAATATGGATACTCACAAGGAAATCACTGAAGAAATATGATTTTCAAAAACCGTCTAAGATTCCTTCCCCTGAAACGACTGGCATGCCTACTAGAATTCTCCTTAAAAACGCCGTTTAAAGTGCTATCGTTGCTCAAAAACTAGTTGAAAAAACCTCTATGACCGATATCGCTCACCAGCTTTCCATTTCAACTTCAACCGTCATTCGGAAGCTCAATGACTTTAGTCGACTTCATAAGACTATGTCCTGAGACGAGTACGCCTTTAAAATGAGTTTTATCCGTACAAGGCTTTAAGAATCTCAATATTATCACTGTCCTTGAATGCAGAACACAAGCGATTATTCGAAATCGCTTTCAGGCTGTCTTTCAAACCTTTCTCAAGGACAAAGAAAAAATCATTAATCCCTTGAATCACTCTATTCCAAAGCCAAACTAGAATTCTCGTCGCTTTGAATATCAAAAAGGAGAGGACTGATTTAGTCCTCTCCAGCGTATGACTTTTTGGTAATCCACTACAGTTGACAAAGAGCCAAAAAAAGATACTCACTTAAGTATCTTAGTCAATAAATCAAATCGGGAAGACAGGATTCGAACCTGCGACACCTTGGTCCCAAACCAAGTACTCTACCAAGCTGAGCTACTTCCCGAGTTAAATAGAAAAAATGCACCCTAGAGGATTCGAACCTCTAACCGCCTGATTCGTAGTCAGGTACTCTATCCAGTTGAGCTAAGGGTGCTCATTATTATATGCCGAGGACCGGGATCGAACCGGTACGATCGTTTCCAATCGCAGGATTTTAAGTCCTGTGCGTCTGCCAGT